>VAZT01000199.1 GCA_005884825.1 Alphaproteobacteria bacterium | reverse complement strand
TGTAATAGTTGGCCTCGGGTCGGCCGGCGCCGCGATAGGCGCCGACCGGGGTCGTGTTTGTGAACACGCATTTTGTCGAGACTTCGATCAGCGGCGTCTTGTAGACGCCGAGCGTGTTCCTGACCGCATTGCGGGTCGGCGGGCCGGGCGCGCCGTAAGTCGCGCCGAGATTGCCGAAGATAGTGAGCCGCACCGCCAGAAAATGGCCGTCGCGGTCGAGCGCCAATTCGGCTGTCGTCTCGGCATCGCGGCCATGCGTGTCGGACAGAAAGCTGCCCGAGCGGTCGTCGGTCCATTTGACCGGGCGGCCGAGTTCGCGCGCCGCGTGCATGATGCAGTAATATTCGGCATAGGTCGGCTGTTTCATGCCGAAGGACCCGCCGACGCGATCGGTTATGACGCGCAACTTGTCGCGCCCGACCCCGAACACGCCGGCGATGTAATTGCGGAACCCGAACACACCCTGGCCCGGGACATGGAGGGTCCAGTGCTGGCGTTCGGCGTCGTATTGGGCAACTCCAGAGCGCGGCTCCATCGCATTGACGACGATGCGGTTGTTGCGCAGCTCGAGCCGGGTAACATGCGCAGCCGAGGCGAACGCGGCGGCGACCTTCTCGCTGTCTCCATAGTGGAAATCGAGCCCGACATTCCCGGGCACATCATCATAGAGAAGCGGCGCGCCGGGGGTGGCCGCCTCCCGGGCTGACGTGACTGCGGGCAGGGCGTCGATTTCGACGACCACCGCCTCCGCGGCGTCCCTGGCCTGCGCGGCGGTCTCGGCGACGACAGCGGCGATCGGGTCGCCGACATAGCGCACCTTGCCGGTCGCCAGCGCATACCGGACCGGGCTCAGCATCGACGTCCCGTCCCGATTGTTCATGACCTGCCGCGGCGGCAGCGGGCCGACGCCCCCTGCTTCCAGATCCGGCGCAGTATAGACTCCGAGCACCCCCGGCATGCCGCGCGCCGCCGCGGTGTCGATGCCGCGGATGATGCCGTGAGCGTAATGGCTGCGCACGATCGCGCAATAGGCTTGGCCCGGAAGGTTGATATCGTCGGTGAACCGGCCCTTTCCGGACACCAGCACCGGGTCTTCGCTGCGCGGTACCGGCTGCCCGATCGCGTATCTGTCCAGGTCGAGCAGTATCGGATCGACGAAATCATCCATGCGTCATCTCCTTCGCGCCCCGCAAACTAGCGCCTCGATACAGCGCTCGCCAAGCGCTGAGGCAATCGTCTAAACCATGCTCGCCGGGGGAGATGTGGGGTTGATCGATGAAAACGCGCAGCCGGGCGAGCCAGCCCGGAGAAAGGGCGGCTTTGCTCGCCGCGCGCATTGCGCGCCATTGGGCGCGACGTCGCCCGAGACGCGGGCTGCTGGCCCTGCTCGGCCCCGGTTTGATCACCGGGGCCTCGGACGACGATCCGAGCGGGATCGCGACCTATTCGCAGGCCGGCGCGCAATTCGGCTACAGCATGGTTTGGGTGATGCTGTTCACCTGGCCTCTGATGGCCGCTATCCAGGAAATCAGCGCCCGCATCGGCCGCGTCACCGGGCACGGCATCGCCGGCAATATCCGGCGCTATTATCACCCCTGGCTGCTGCGGGCCATCGTCGTGCTGCTGCTCGCCGCCAACATCATCAATTTGGGAGCTGATCTCGGCGCGATGGGAGAGGCCTTGCGGCTGCTCATCGGCGGCCCGCCGCATCTTTACGTCGTCATCTTTTCGGTCGGCTGCGCTCTCCTCGAAATTTTCGTGCGTTATGAGCGCTACGTCTCGATCCTCAAATGGACGAGCGTATCATTGTTCGCTTATGTCGCCACTGCGCTGGTGGTCGACGTGCCATGGGCCCGGGTCGCCTACGACCTCGTCGTGCCAACCCTCAGCCGGGACAAGGATTACATTGTCGCGATCGTCGCTGTGCTCGGCACGACGATCACGCCCTATTGCTTCTTCTGGCAGTCCTCGCAGGAGGCGGAGGACGAGCGCGTCGATCCTGCGGCGCATGCACTGATCGACGCGCCGCACGAGGCTCGCTCCGAGATCAACCGCATCCGGATCGACACCTATCTCGGCATGGGGTTCTCCAACCTGATCAGCCTCTTCATCATCATCACCACCGCGGCAACCCTCAATGCGCACGGCATCACCGACATCCAGACTTCGTCGCAAGCCGCGGAGGCATTGCGGCCGATTGCCGGCGTCTTCACCTTTGCGCTCTTCGCCGCCGGCATCATCGGGATCGGCGTGCTGGCCGTGCCGGTGCTGGCCGGATCGGCCGCCTATGCCCTCGGCGAGGCTTTGGATTGGCCGACCGGGCTCGCCCGCAGGCCGCTCGATGCGAAAGCCTTCTACGGCGCCATCGCAGCCGCCAGCTTGGTCGGCGTCTTGATCAACTTCGTCCACCTCGATCCGATCAAGGCATTGTTCTGGTCGGCCGTCATCAACGGCATCGTGGCGGTGCCATTGATGGTTGTGATCATGCTGATGGCGATGCGGCGGCAAGTAATGGGGCGTTTCACGCTGCCCCGGCTGCTCTGGGCGATTGGCTGGCTTTCCACCGGAGCAATGGCCGCTGCAGTGACGGCAATGTTCCTCACCTGGTAGCACCAGCCATTCCCGTTCCTCCAGAAAATTGGAAGGCGCTGCGCTTTTCCGCCCTACGCTCCCGCGCCTAATGACTAAACCCGAAGAGGGCTTGCGCGTTGTGGTGTAGGATCTTGTCGGTGTCGGCCTTTGGCAGGCCCAGACGCCCGATATAGGCGAAGGTCTCGTTGTATTCTTCGTAATCCTGCAACACCGGATAGTCGCTGCCGGTCACCAGGTGGTCGGCGCCGAAGGCTTCGAGGGCGCAGATAAACGCCGCCTTGGAGCCGTAGCACACGGTATCGTAATAGAATTTCTTGGCGGTGACGCTCGGCGCCTCGGCGAGATTGGGGTGGCCGCTCTGATTCTGGCCCTGTTTGTCGAGGCGGTTGAGCAGCATCGGGATGGGGCCGCCCAGATGCGGCACGATGAATTTGATGTTCGGGTAGCGGTGCGGGATCTGCTTGGCGATCATGTGCAACACAAAGGTCGCGTCCTCCAGCGAGGTGCCGACCGATGCCCGGAAATTGTAATCGACGATGAAGGGCGAGCAGATCCCGGTTCCCGCCGGGTGCACAAAGAGAACCGCGCCGCGCCGGTTCATCTCGGCATAGATCGGCTCGAACTCGGTCTCGGCGATCGAGCGGTTGAGGCAAATGATGTTCATGTTGACGCCGACGCAGCCGAGCTGGTCGAAGCCGCGCTCCATTTCTTTCAGCGCGGCATCGATATGCGGCAATGGGAGCATCACGTATGAGGCGATTCGCTTCGGGTAGCGGTGCGCCAGGTCGGCGTAGCCGTCGTTCAGCATCTGGACCGCTTTGACGCACTCCGCCTCGTCGGGCAGGTAGGGCGGGTGGTTCGGCGACAACACCTGCTTCTCGACCCCGGCCTCATCCATCAGCTTGAACCGGCCCTCGATGTCCTCCGGCGAGTCCGAGAACGGGTGCCGCGCCATCCCGCGCTTCACGGGCAGATGAACGGGCGAGGCAAACCGGTCGCCCATAAACTCGCTGAAATTTCTCGGTGTATAATGCGCATGAACATCGCAGATCATCGGGCTCTCCTTTATCGACCACACGACTTTCGTCAGCGTAAGGCGCCCCGGCGTCGCGCAGCAAGAGTGGCCTAGGTGATCACCGAGCGCGGTTTTTGCGTTCTCTCTTTTGCCCAGTTTGCACGAATTTCAGCATGGAAACCTACGCTGCTCTGCAAATCGCTATCAAATCGAGCGCTTCATCCAAGTTGTCGGACCTGTAGAAGAAATCATCTGTCGAATATTTGTTGATTATGGCTGGATCCAATTCCGCGGGGGTCACGGTCCGGCGAGCCCGAAGGCAATCGAGCGCCCAGGAGGGGAGAATTGCCTTTGCAAGATGTACTAACTTGTCACGACCCTGTTCCGCCAACGATTTGCGAGACTGAGAGTGTCTGTTTCGGGCAGTTTGCAGAGCCCTTTGACACCTTTCGTACTCGATTCGATAAAGTTCCTCAGTCGCGAACAGACCTCGAACATCGACTTCTGCAAACACCGGTTTCAGCAACTCAGCTAATTCCGCTGCGCGATATTCCCTTACATGGAATTCGTTCCAAGGTCTCATATTTGGCTCGAGCCGAATCGCGGCATTTGGGGTGGTGAACAACGCCACGCCCGACGGCCGCAGCACACGGGTGATTTCGGTCAAATACGGTTCCGTGTCCTCCAAATGCTCGATGACTTGGAGGCTCACCACCACGTCAAAAGATAGATCGTCGAACGGGATCTTCCAGCCGTCATAGACGCGGAAATCTATGCCGCAATTGCCGAATCGCGCTTGCGCATCCTCTATTGCGGTGGGCGAAACATCGAGGGCGGCAACCTGACAGGAAACCTGCCCAAGTACTGCCGACCCGTACCCATTATTGCAACCCAAATCCAGAACAGTCCGTCCGGCTGCTAGCAATGCAGCTTCCTCATACGCTTTCTGGTGCACGAGGTGCAGACAATACTCTGTCAACGATGCGAAGCGCCCATTGAACACTAATGGGTGATGGTCAGCTTGAAATCGAATAATGTCGCTACCGCCTGTCATCAGTGGTATCCGCTAGTAGTTATGCAGACAGGGCGTTCGTCCGATCATCATGGCCCGGCAGGGGCCCCCCTTGCCCGGTATAGTGTTCGCGAAAGTCCGCCTAGCGCCATTTTGACGGCCTCGTACAGATGACGTTCCGCTCCTCGAGGGCGACCGGCCACGAACCACAGGGTGAACCCGAAAGCCGAATATATAAGCCCCCCGACGGCCACATCAGTAGCGAGCATCGACCACGCGTTTGATAGAGATTCGGAAGCTGGCCAAAGCGCCTGAAGCCCCGCAACTGCCGCCACCATCATTGTAACGGAAATGATCGATCGCCAGCATCCTGCGAGCAGCCTCGACATCGACAAGCGCAGCAATCGATTGAGCAAAATTAAATCCAACGCGGCGCTCAGGGCGGTGATTGCCAGAGTGGCGTAGGCCGCCCCCACAACGCCGGCCTGCTCGGTGGCGAAGATCAGCAACGGAACCATAGCAATTGCACTGCCGGCGAATAGCACCGCCGTGTAATGCGGGCGTCCGGTGGCGATATAGATCGGGCTCGCGCCGGCGTTTATGAGCTGAAGGAAATCCGCGACACAAAGGATTTGGATCAACGGAATGGCGCTGAGCCACTGTTCTCCCAGCGTGATTCTGACCAAAGGATCTGCGACGAGGCCGATACCCAATGTGAGCGGCGCACTTACAAGAAATACGACGCCGAAAATGTCCACGAATACATCGTGCAAACGCTCGACATCAGTTGCGAGCTTAGCGTAGCCTGGTAAGATCGCTCTGCGAAGCGGCATCAGCAAATTGGTAGTCGCAATGCCTGCAATTTCGCTCGAAAGAGTGAACACGCCGACCGCGCTTGCTCCCAATATCTTTCCCAGAATGAACGTACTGCCGCGGCCATATATGAAGCCGCACAGATTGCCGATCAGAAGCCATTTCGAGAAGTGCACCAGGTCGCGCCATCGGTCGAAGCTGATGCGAGGACGGTAGTTATGCATCGCAAAGCTCAGTGCGACCCTAAACGCCGAACCAGCCACGATCCCCGCTACCAACGCCCAGTAATCGCGCCAGATAAAAGCGAGCGGCACCGTAATAACGGTCGGTCCGAGCTTGCCGACGACCATGAACACCAAATCACGGTGGAACGCTAAATCTTTGCGGAAGTCGACGACTGCGATGTTTTGGAAGCCGGTGAGAAAAGTTGCCAACGCCAGCCAGTACACGACGGGTGCGAGCCGCTCGTCACCAAAGGACGACGCGATCAGCCCTGCTCCCGCCGCGAGCGCACCGGCGAGGATCGCATTCCGGCATATGGATAGCGTCCAGGCCGTGTCGTACTCGCGGCGGGCGGCGCTCTGATTCTGGATCAACGCCAGGTCGAAGCTGAATTCGCTGATCGCGTGAAGAGCGGCCGACAAAGCGGTCGCCAGAGCGACCAGACCGAAATCCGCAGGTACCAGCAACCGGGCCAGGATCATCGTGCTCAGCATGGCGATGCCCTGGATGGTCAGCTGCGTTCCGACTGTCCACCCGGTTCCTTTGGCCATGGCGCGGGCGATGTCGAACGGCGCGGACATATTCCGGTCGTCCGAGGAGGATGTAGGCGGGCCAACCGGACTTTTCATGGATTTCCAAAAAAGCAAGGGTTATGGTGCGCAATCACGCAACGCGGCGTCCTTCTCTGGGGTATCGTCGACTTGGCAAACGCGTCAACTTCGGAGTGATGATGATCGATTATCGGCAGGACAGCGCAGCGTAGCCTGCCCAGCACTAAAGAAGATATTAAGAACAACTCCACAAAATGTCACCAGCCCCACCAAAACCCCGCAAGGCCGCGGCACTTAATGTCCGCATTGCGGCCGCTCTCCGTCCCTCGGCATAACATCACTCCGCAACGGTTGATGCGCGGCAAACGACATCGTCAAGTCACATCGGGTACCCTCGCCCGCCCCGGCTGGGCGCTCATCATATGGTGTGATCCGTTACCGTGCACAGGCGGTGTATGTCAGGTAGTCCTCAACCTCGCCAACGCGCTAAACGTGCACGGTACGTATCGCCCCGTTGTGATCGTGAACGAATGGGCAGCGGTTCGTCCCCGCTTGGAAATGCGCGCCGGAGTGCAATACGTTTTCGTTCGCATGCGCGAGCCCGCCGAGCACTCCGTTCGACGTGTTAAGCGAATTCTGAGCTCGATTTTGGCGTGGGGTGAAAGCCGGCGAGTTCGGCGACTACTCCGTACGCTCAATATACGGTTTGTTAATCCCCATTATCCGACGCTGGCGCAAGAGATGTTTGTTGCCCGACCTTTTGTCGTCGACGGGCGGCCGGTGAAAGTGATTTTTTCGCTTCACGGCATGGACATCGTCGGGGCCGCCGATTGGCCCGAGCCCGGGTATTTAACACGATACGTCTTCATGCTGGCCCGCGGACGCGCCGTCGTAGCCGTTTCGCACGCCTTCGCGGATTTGGTGAAGTGCGTTGCTCCCGAACTTGCCATTAAGGTGTCTGTCATCCATAACGGCGTGTCCGTCGAAACGATCCGCAACTATGAGCCGATGAATGCCGCGCTACCGGCGCGCTACATTCTGAACGTAGCCACCTTCGAGGCCAAAAAAGGGCAATGCTATCTTTTGAATGCGTTCTCGCAAATTGCCGACTTTTATCCTGATTTGCATCTCGTCCTGGCGGGCAGGGACGCGGGCGTTCTGAATAATCTTAGCCAGCAGGTTTCACAGCTCGGTTTGGATAAGCGCGTACTGTTTCTGCTCGATGTCCCGCACGCACAGATTGGAGGATTGTTCGCGTCGGCCACGCTTTTCTGCCTCAGTTCGGTCGCGGAGCCGTTCGGGATCGTACTGTTGGAAGCCGGCGTGTTCAGTTTGCCCGTGATCGCCACTCGCGTTGGCGGTGTCCCAGAGATCATCCGCGACAAGAAAGACGGCATTCTGGTTGACAGCGGCGACTCGACGCAGCTCGCTGAAGGCATCCGGGCCCTCCTGGATGAGCCGGATCGAGCCCTCGCGCTCGGAACCAGCTTGCACGATCGCGTTCTCCAGGAATTTAGCTGGCGGCAAGTGGTCGACCGCTACGTTAGCCTGGCCGCCTCGCTCTGATCCAGCGGAAAACCTGGAATCTTCGTCTCAGAATTCTTCGAAGAAATAGAAATCGGCGAAGCTGCCGATTTCAGTGCAATATGGGGCAAACTGCGCGAGCGAGAAATCAATGAAGACAGTTCGTCTGATCGTCAATGGAAACAGCGTTAGTGCACTTGCCGACCCCGACACCCCGCTGCTCGATATTCTGCGCAACCATCTCGGGCTGATGGGGACCAAATTCGGCTGCGGCCTCGAGCAATGCGGCTGCTGCATGGTGCTGGTCGACGGCAATCCGGAGAAATCCTGTGGTAAGCCACTCTCGGCCGTCGCCGGGACGGAAATCATGACGATCGAAGGTTTGGGCACGCCGGAGCGGCCGCATCCACTGCAGCAAGCCTTTCTCGACGAGCAGGCAGGTCAATGCGGCTATTGCCTGCCCGGCATTCTGATCACCGCCAAGGGACTGCTCGACCGTAACCCGTCGCCGTCGCGGAAAGAGATCGCCGAGGCGCTCGACGACAACATCTGCCGCTGCGGGTCCCACATCCGCATCCTGCGCGCCGTCGAACGGGCCGCTCGTTTGCTGCGCGAAGGAGCTGCGCGATGAGCGGGTCACCATCGCTGCCGCCGCTTCTGGCGGCCAATCCGCGCCTCGATCAGTGGGTCCGGTTTCCATCGCCCGGCCATGTCACGGTTTCGACCGGGCGGGTCGAAATCGGCCAGGGCGTGCTGACCGCGATGCTGCAGATCGCCGCCGACGAGCTCGACGTCGCCCCCGATCGCATTCTGCTGCAGACCGGCGACACCGACTTGACCCCCAATGAGGGCTACACGGCAGGGAGCCAGTCGATCCAATTCGGCGGCGTCGCATTGCGCCAGGCATGCGCCGAGGTACGGGCCTTGTTT
>VAZT01000198.1 GCA_005884825.1 Alphaproteobacteria bacterium | reverse complement strand
TCTATTTTCTATAGCCGGCTCAGCGAAGCCTTGTGGCACCGGGGATGGCGCGACCATGCTGCCGAATGCGCTCGCATTGCTTTCGAGTTCCGGCCCGTTCAGGAAGAAATTGCCAATCTCTGTGCTTGGGTGTTCAGCAATTCCGGGCGCCACGTAGAAGCCGCCGCGGCCTACGAGCGACTGCTGGAAATCCATCCCCGATGGGCCGAAGGCCACCGCCACGCAAGCGGCTCGCTTGCCTCCGCAGGACAGCTCGATCCCGCAATTCTCCATGCCGGCAGGGCCAGCGAGCTCGATCCGGACTCGTTTGAATTCGCCGTCCACGCCGCCAGCCTCTGCGAGACCGCAGGTCGATACGAGGATGCCATAGACTATCTGACCCGCGCGGCCGTCATTGCGCCCGGCCGCAGCACTGTCCTGCGGCAGATGTCGAGCCTCAAATTCGCCCTCGAACAGCCCGAGGACGCCGTGGTTCTTGCGCTGCGCGCCCTGTCCCTGGCGCCCGGTGACCGGCAGAACGCGCTGCACGCCGGCGAATTGTTGCTGCGCACCGGGCGCTTTGACGAGGCGGCAGACATCGTCGCCGGCACGCTCGACATCTACCCGCACGACGAAATCGCGTTGCGCCTGCTGTCCGCAGCGCAGATGCTGCGCGGCCGGATCGAGGATGCACTCGACGCGATCGACCGGGGGCTCTCGATCGCCCCGGAAACAGCGGAGTACCATCTGCATCGAGCCAATCTGCTGTACCGCCTCGGCCGGCTCGACGAAGCAGCCGAGGCGTTCGGCCGGGCGGCGGCGCTCGATCCGTCAAATCCCGAAGCCAAGCGCTCGCAGCTCACGGTCTATTTCGATAGCGGCCGCTTTACCGAGGCGCTCGCCGTCGGCGGAGAACTGATCCGCGCCGCGCCGGAAAACGAAGAATATGCGCAGGCGGTGCTGCAGGTACTGAACCGGCGTTTCGAGACCCTGGACGGCGATTACGTCGTGCTGAGCGAGCGTGCGCCGCGATCGCACCGGGAGCCGCGACCACCTCCCGGATTTTTCGAGAGATTGCGCACGCAGGGGCGCGTAATCCACGCGCTGATCATCCGCGAGACCCGCACGCGGTTTGGCGACTCGAAGCTCGGATATGGGTGGGCATTGCTCGAGCCGATCGCGCATATCCTGATGCTCTCGCTCGTATTCGCAGTCTTGATGCGCGGGCGGCCGCCGATCGGCGAAGAATTCTTCATCTTTTATTATACCGGGATTATCCCCTATCACATGTTCGTCCACACCAGCAGCAGCATGACTTACGCGATTGCGAGCAATGGCTCGTTGTTGCAGCTGCCTCTGGTCGGCACTTTCGACGTGCTGATGGCGCGAGGTCTGCTCGAACTGTTGACCGACACGTTAGTGGCCGCCCTCCTGCTCGCGGGCTTCGGCGCGCTCGGGCTCGGCGCGCTGCCGCAGGATTTTGCGGGTGTCTCGACCTCACTCCTGGTGGTTTGGCTGCTCGGCTGCGGGTGCGGCTTTCTCAACGCCGTGATTAACGCATTCGCCAAGTCCTGGGACAAGATCTGGGCTCAGTTGACCCGTCTTTTGTACTTCTGCTCCGGAATTTTCTATGTGCCCGGAATGATGCCGGAGTGGATCCGCGACATCCTGGCGTGGAACCCGGTATTGCACGCGGTCGACTGGTTCCGTTGGAGCTTTTTTCGGGAATACGAGCCGCACTGGCTCGACTGCTCCTATTTGCTGACATTCGCCGTCGTCACGTTGTTGGCGGGGCTTGGCCTCGAGCGCGGATTGCAGCGCCGGCTTTACGAGCCGCTATGATCATGCTCGACCGGATCTGCAAATCGTATCGCACGAAAACCGGCCGGAAGACCGTGCTCGACCAGGTCAGCACGGTTTTCCAATCCGGTCACAACTTCGGAATCCTCGGGCCGAACGGAGCCGGCAAGTCGACATTGATCCGGCTCCTCGCCGGCTCCGAGCCGCCCGACAGCGGTATCGTCCGGCGCTACGCCCGGGTGTCGTTCCCGCTCGGTTTCGGCGGCACGTTTCACGGCGCCCTATCGGGACGCGAAAACGTCGCCTTCATCGCCCGCATCTACGGAGCGGCGATGCGCGCCACGATCGACTATGTCGAGGGGTTCGCCGAACTCGGCGATTATTTTGAGATGCCGGTGAACACTTACTCGGCCGGGATGCGCGCGCGGCTGGCTTTTGCCGCCTGCCTAGCTATCGATTTCGACGTCTACCTGATCGACGAGGTCACCGAGATCGGCGACCAACGGTTCCGCCGCAGATGCGCCGAGGCGTTCCGGCAACGCATGCAGCGGTCCGACATCATTCTCGTGACGCACAACCCTCATACGATCCGGCAGTATTGCGACAGGGGCGCTGTCCTTGCCAACGGGCAGCTGACATTGCACGAGGAGATTGGCACTGCATTGGAGTCATACCATCGCCTGCTGCAGGAGAGTGCCTGATGACGGCTCAGCCGACACGCGCACGGCCTGCCGGCAATTGGATCAGCCCGCCTTCCGCGCACGCGCCCGAACCCGCCATTGCGGGCGGACTTCCGGTACCCGCCGAGGACGGCGGAGCCATCGCCGTTTTTCAGGCGCAGCAATTGGCTGCACGCCGCCGGCGCGTCCCGGTTCGCCTGCTGTCGCTGGTTGTCGTCGTGCTGGTGCCGGTCGCGTTGGCCGCAGTGTATTATTTCGTCATCGCCGCCGACCAGTACGTCGCCGAATTTCGTTTTGCATTGCGCACTGTCGAACCGGGTCGAGCCGAGGTCGGTGGGTTATTACAAGGAAGTGTCGCGCCCTCGCCGGTCGGTGTGGATTCCTATGCCGTCGTCCAATACCTCGGCAGCCGCGATGTCATCGACGAGCTCGGCAAGACGCTCGACCTGCGCGAGATGTTTTCGCGCCCGGAAGCCGATTGGGTGGCGCGGCTGCAGCTGCCGATATCTATCGAAGAGCTGGTCAGGTACTGGAAAACCCAGGTGGACGCGTTCTACGACATCACCAACGGGACGATCGTGGTCCGGGCCCGCGCCTTCACGGCAGAGGATGCATTGCAATTGGCACAAGCGGTCCTCGCCGCGGCCGAGCGCCTGGTCAACGATTTGTCGGCGCGGGCACGGCACGACACCCTCTCGAATTCGGAGAAGGAGGTGCGACGCGCCGAACGGCGGCTCAAGGCGACGCTCGCGCGGCTTCGCGAGTTTCGCGACCGCGAGGGCATCATCGATCCGCGCAAGACCGCCGACGCCACCCAGGCATTGGCTGGCCGGATACGCGACGAGATCGTCCGTGCCGACACCGAATTATCCACCGTCAAGCATTATATGCGGGCCGATGCTCCATCGGTCAGAATGCTGGACGCCCGCATACAATCGCTGCAGGCTCAGCTCCACTCGGTGGAAAGCGAGGTGACCGACACGGAGAAATCGCGCTCCGAAGTTCTGTCGCGGGTGATCGGATCATATGAGCGGCTCGAGAGCGAGCGGAGCTTCGCCGAGAAAGCCTATCAGCACGCATTGGAGGCGCTCGATCGGGCGCGCATGAACGCCGACCGCCAGCAGGTTTATGTGGCGGGCTTTGTTCAGCCGAGCCTTCCCGAGGAAGCGCTTTATCCGCGCCGGTTGCGCAATGTCGGCATCGCGCTCTTTCTGTGCTGCGCCGTTTGGCTGATCGGCGCCTTTATTGTCCAGACGGTGCGAGAGCACCTGTAGACATCATGGCGACGCTCGAAATCGATACTCGCCCTCGGCTCTTGCCGGCGCCGCCGATCACGGCCTCGCCATTTCGCCACGTCCGCCGCAGACGCAAAAGGCTGGCCTTGATTTCGACCCACGACGATTTGTGCGGAATCGCGGCTTATACGCGTTGTTTGGAGAAGCAGCTGAATGACGTTTTCGAGGTTACGGTATTCGACCTGGATCAGTATCTGGTGCGAAGCACGCATGGCCGCGTCAGAAAATTCGGCGATCGGCACATTCTGGATATATGCCGCGAAATAAGAGAGTACGACGCGGTCAATCTGCAACTCGAGCATGGCACATTGGGCAGAGACTGCCACGACATTCATCGGCGGTTTTCTTGGCTCCTGCGCGCCGCTCCGCGGCTCTCGGTGACATTCCACACGGTGTTCCAGTGCGAGGCGTTCAATTACCGGGAGTACTTCAGAGAGATTCTGAAGCGCAATTTCGCAAGGGCGATTGCCATGAAGGCGCAATATAATCGCGAGCACCTGCTGTCCGCTGGGCTGGCCAGCCGGCTGCGACGCGCTCAGCGCTTCAAGCCCGTCACGCTGATCGTGCATACCCGCCGCGACCTTTGGCAGATGAAATTCGCATACGGCATGCGGAATGTGTATGACCATCCCCTGTCGTTTCTGTCTGCCGCCGAAGTGGCGGATATTCGGCGCGCGGCATCCCGGAAGAAATTTCCGGTGCTCGATGACGTCCCGGGCGGGAGCAAGCTGATCGGGGTCTTCGGCTTTCTCGGCCGCTACAAGGGATTCGATACCGTCGTCAAGGCATTGCATCACCTGCCGAAAGATTATCATCTGCTGATTTTCGGCGGGGTCCATCCAAATGAAATCAAGCTCCACCAACCGATCGATCCTGTCGTCTCGACATTATTCGATGCCGGATATGTCGATACCAGTGTTGCCGAGCGGATCCTGTCTAACAGCGAGGGGACCGCGCCTGCGGTCTCGGTCGCCGTCGACAGCTCGATGCGCGATCTGCTGATCGAGCATCCAAAGGATCTGTCGGATCGCATTCATTTTATGGGGGCCCAGAGCGACGCCGATTTCCTCGGCGGTATGGCGATTTGTGACGCCGTCGTATTCCCATATCTCGAAGTCGGGCAATCCTCCTCCGGCCCGATTTCGCAGGCATTAGAGCTAGGCTGCCGCGTCATTGCTTCGCGAACCCATACCTTCATTCAGCTCAGCCGGTACCACCACAACCTCATCGAGTTCTTCGACATCGGAAATCATCTCGAACTGGCCGGCCGCATCCGAGCGCGGCCGCAATTCGAGCGGCGCGAGCATCTCCCGGCGTTCAACGTCGAAACCAACAAGGCGGTCTACCTCGCCGCCAACGGCTCCCACGCCGCGGTTTCCCAGGTCAGGGTCTGAACCCAAGGTCAAATTGCTCGCGACAATCGATCCCTGCGAACCTATGATCAAGGCTGATTTGGAGGTGCCCGAACGAGGAGCGCAGCATGAAGAACGGGTTTCGCGTTTATGATTCCGATACGCATGTCAACCCCGCCG
>VAZT01000197.1 GCA_005884825.1 Alphaproteobacteria bacterium | reverse complement strand
ACGCGAGGAGCGCTTGGCCAAGGCGCTGCGGGATAATCTGCGGCGTCGCAAGGAGCAGGCCCGGGCCCAGCAGCGGCGTGCCGGGCCGCCACCTAAAAAAGGCGAGGGAGGCGACGGCGAGCCGCTCGCTTGAGCGGCGCCTTGCTGTCTAGTAAAAGCAGCCGGACAATGGCGTGACCGCCGATAGATAGCCTGCTGCCTGCCGCCGGTTCGGCGGCGGCGCGCATACAACCGAGGCGATGGACAAGATCTGCATCAAGGGCGGCGTGCCGCTCGAAGGCGTAATCCCGATCGGCGGCGCCAAAAACGCGGCCTTGCCGCTGATGGTCGCGTCCTTGCTGACGTCGGAAACCTTGACCCTGATGAACGTCCCAGTTCTCGCCGATATCGCGACGATGGCGAACCTGTTGGTCCAGCACGGGGTGTCGGTCATCCGAGGCGCGGAAGGCGCAGATTCGGGACACGTCGTCGAATTGTCGGCGAGGCATATCACTTCGAGCACGGCGCCCTATGACCTCGTTCGGAAGATGCGGGCTTCGGTCCTCGTGCTTGGGCCGTTGGTCGCGCGTTGCGGACGCGCACGGGTCTCGTTGCCCGGCGGTTGCGCGATCGGCCCGCGGCCGGTCGACCTTCACATAAAGGGGTTGCAGCGGCTCGGCGCCGAGGTCGAGCTGCGCGAAGGCTATATCGACGCGCGGGCGCCCAAAGGGTTGCGGGGCGCGGAGATCGCCTTTCCGGCGGTTTCGGTCGGCGCTACCGAGAATCTGCTGATGGCGGCCAGCCTGGCCGAGGGTGAGACCCAGTTGATCAACGCCGCGCGCGAGCCGGAAATCACCGACCTGGCCGAATGCCTCGTAGCGATGGGCGCGCGTATCGACGGGATCGGCACCGACCGCCTGAGCATCCTCGGCGTGCCGCGGCTGCATGGGGCGACGCATTCGGTCATCCCGGACCGGATCGAGACCGGGACCTACATCATGGCTGCCGCGGCGACGAATGGCGAGGTCAGATTGACCGGGACGCGCCTCGATCTCGTTGCTGCGGTCGCGCGCATTCTCGAAGGCGCGGGTGTCGAAGTCGCCGCTGCCGCCGACGGGCTTACGGTGCGGCGATATGCCGAACGCCTCGAAGGGGTCGATGTGATGACCGAACCCTATCCGGGTTTTCCGACCGACCTGCAGGCGCAGATCATGGCGCTGATGACGATCGCCGATGGCGCCTCGATGATCACCGAGACGATTTTCGAGAACCGCTTCATGCATGTCCCGGAACTGGCGCGCATGGGGGCCAACATCAACGTCCATGGCGCCTCCGCCTTGGTGCGCGGCGTGCCGCGGCTGATGGGGGCGCCGGTCATGGCGACGGATTTGCGCGCATCGGTATCCTTGGTCGTTGCCGGACTTGCTGCAGCCGGGGAGACCGTGATCAACCGCGTCTATCACCTCGACCGTGGTTACGAGCGGCTCGAAGAAAAGCTTGCCGGCTGCAATGCCCGGATCGAGAGGCTGCGGGATGGCGCCTGACGAAGGCGCGGCGCTGAAACTTCGCGCCGAGGACACCGAAGACCTGGCGGTGATCTCGGCCTGTCTGCAAGACGCGCTCGTCGCGGTTCGCGACCTCGCCTATGCCCCGGAGGAGCACAGCTTTCTGTTCGTCGCGAACCGGTTTCGCTGGGAAAACGGGCTCGGCCCGGCGCCCGGCGAGGTTTCCTATGAGCGAGTTTTGTGCGGCATCACATTCAGCGAGGTGGCGGCGGTGTCCTATAGCGGGTTCCGCCGCAGCGATGAGGGCCGGATACTCTCGTTGCTGGCGATCCGGCCGGAAGACGGCGCAATCCATCTCGAATTTTCCGGCGGTGCGGCGATCCGGCTCGAGGTCGCGCGAATCCTCTGCCATGCCCGGGACCTCGGCGAGCCATGGCCGACGCCATGGCAGCCCCGCCACGATTTGGATGAAGTCTCGTGACCACCGAGCCCTTGATTATGGCATTGCCGAATGGGCGGATTCTCGGCGAGGTGATGCCGCTGTTGCGCCTGATCGGCATTGAGCCGGAGCCGGCCTTCGACGACCCCGCTTCGCGCCAGCTGCGCTTCAGAACCAGCGAGCCCGGTCTCGATCTGATCCGCGTGCGTAGCTTCGATGCCGCCACTTTTGTCGCCTTCGGCGCCGCACAGCTCGGCATCGCCGGCAATGATGTGCTGATGGAATTCGACTATTCGGAGATTTACGCGCCGCTCGACCTCGATGTCGGGCATTGCCGCCTCGCCGTCGCGGCGACCGCGGACGCGCTGAGGCAAGCCGACTTCAGACGATCGAGCCATCTACGCGTCGCGACGAAGTACCCGGAAAATACCCGCCGGCATTTTGCGGCGCAGGGTATCCAGGCGGAATGCATCAAGCTCAACGGCGCGGTCGAGTTGGCGCCGCGACTTGGGCTCTGTCATCATATCGTCGATCTCGTGCAGACCGGCGCCACCCTCGAGGCCAACGGTCTGATCGAGATCGAGCCGATTGCGGAAGTCAGCTCCCGATTGATTGTCAACCGCCCGGCGCTGAAGACCTGCCCCGAAGAAGTCGGCGGCTGGATCGAGCGGTTCCGCGCCGCGATCGGTCATGGACGGGAGAGGGTGCCGACCCCCGGATCGAAGTCCGGGGGAAGGCGGGTGAGGGTTAAGGAGCGCTGATGGCGCTCACGCTCTCCACCCGCGACCCCGGCTTCGAAGCGGGGTTCGGACAGCTGCTCGCGGCGAAGCGGGAGAGTGCGGCCGATGTCGACGCTGCGGTCGCCGAGATCATCGAGGATGTCGCCGCCCGCGGCGATGCGGCGCTGATCGACCATACGCGCCGCTTCGATGGGATGGATCTCGCGGCCGGGGGCCTCAGGCTGAGGGCACGAGAAATCGCCGACGGTGCCGCGGCGGCGCCTTCCGAGACCGTGGCCGCGCTGCGCGTCGCGGCGGAGCGGATCGAGAGCTTTCATCGCCGCCAGCTGCCTGCTGCGATCGACTATGTCGACGAGGTGGGGGTGCGGCTCGCCGCGCGCTGGCGCCCGGTCGCCGCGGCCGGGCTCTACGTCCCGGGCGGCACTGCCGCCTACCCCTCTTCGGTGTTGATGAACGCGATCCCGGCGAAGGTGGCCGGGGTGGAGCGGCTGGTCATGACCGTGCCGACCCCGCGCGGCGTGCTGAACCCGCTCGTTCTCGCCGCCGCCCAGATGGTCGGGATCGACGAGATCTACCGGGTCGGCGGCGCGCAGGCGATCGCGGCGCTCGCCTACGGCACGGCGACAATCGCGCCCGTCGACAAGATCGTCGGGCCGGGAAACGCCTATGTCGCGGCGGCCAAGCGGCGGGTCTTCGGCAAGGTCGGGATCGACATGATCGCCGGCCCGTCCGAGATCCTGGTCGTCGCCGACCGGCACAACGACCCGGAATGGATTGCGGCCGATTTGCTGTCGCAGGCCGAGCACGACGGCGCGGCGCAGGCGATCCTCATGACCGACGACACTAGTTTTGCGACCGCGGTCGCGGCGGCGGTGGAGCGCCACCTGGCGCAGCTGCCGCGGGCGCAGATCGCGCGCGCCAGCTGGCAGGCGCACGGCGCCATTCTGGTCGTCGCAGATTGGGACGAGGCGCCGGCGCTGATCGACCGGATCGCGCCCGAGCATCTCGAACTGGCGCTCGACGAGGCCGACGCATTGGCTGAACAGGTGCATCATGCCGGGGCGATTTTTCTCGGCCGCCATACACCCGAGGCGATTGGCGACTACATCGCGGGGCCGAACCATGTCTTGCCGACCGCCCGCAGCGCGCGTTTCGCGTCGGGTCTCGGGGTTCTCGATTTCCTGAAGCGCAGCTCGCTCGTCCGCTGCGACGCGGTTGGCCTCGCGGCGCTCGCCCCGGCGGCGATCCGCCTCGCCGAGGCCGAGGGGCTAGACGCGCACGCGTTGTCGTTGTCGATCCGGCTCGCTCGGGCGCACCCGGGGTAGCTCGGCAAACCATGGGCGAGCAGGACGCCTCGCGAATTGCCGGCATCACACTCGACGAGCATACGGTCGTCCGCCGCAGCCCCGACATCGAGCACGAGCGGGCGGTGGCGATCTTCGATCTTCTCGAAGAGAACCATTTTGCGCCGGTTTCCGGCTGCACCGGGCCTTACCATCTGCATTTGGCGATCGAGGAAAACCGGCTGACCATCGAAATCCGCTCGATGCCGAACGGCTCGAACGAAACGATCACCCTGCCGCTGGCGCCGTTTCGCGGGATCGTCAAAGATTACTTCATGGTCTGCGACAGCTATTACGAAGCGATCCGCCGGTCGAGTCTCGCGCAGATCGAGGCGATCGACGTCGGCCGGCGGTCCTTGCACAACGAGGGTTCCGCGCTGCTGATCGAGCGGCTCGCCGACAAGGTCGAGATCGATCTCGACACCGCCCGGCGCCTCTTCACCCTGATCTGCGTGCTGCATCTGCGGGGTTGAGTGTGTGACGGGGCCGCCCCTTGTGCTCGCCTCCGCCTCACCGCGCCGCCTAGAGTTGCTGCGCCAAGTGGGCCTGATGCCCGACTGCATCGATCCGGCCGACATCGACGAGACCCCCCGCCGCGGCGAGTTGCCGCCCGCACACGCTATGCGTCTCGCGCAGGAAAAGGCGCAGTCGGTAGTCCCGCGCCATCCCGGCGCCTATGTCCTGGCGGCGGACACTGTCGTTGCCTGCGGCCGGCGTATCCTGCCGAAGACCGAGGACGAGGCGAGCGCACGGTCTTGCCTCGGGCTGCTCTCGGGACGCCGTCACCGGGTGCACGGCGCTATCGCATTGGTGAGCCCAGACGGCCGGTTGGTGTTGCGCCGGGTCGAGAGCCAAGTCTCGTTCAAACGGCTGAGCGAGGCCGAAATCGGGGCCTATCTGCGTACCGGCGAATGGCAGGGCAAAGCCGGGGGGTACGCGATCCAGGGCCGGGCGGCGGCGCTGATCCGCTGGGTCAGCGGCTCCTATTCCAATGTCGTCGGGCTGCCGCTCTTCGAGGCCACGCAGCTGCTCGCCGGCCGCGGCTATCGACCGGGTTGGCTCGCGAGCTGCTGATATCGGCGGGCCCGGGCGAGTGGCGCGCCGCGCTGCTCGAAGAGGGCGTGCCCGTCGAACTCTACGTCGAGCGTGGCGAGCGCAGTGAAGCCGGCAGCATTCATCTCGGCCGGGTCGCGAGACTGTTGCCGGCGCTCGGCGCGGCGCTCGTCGATATCGGTGGCGACAGGCCCGCCTTCCTGCCGCACAGCGAGGTTCTCCCGCGCGGCAAGCGGCTGCACGAAGGCGAGCGCGCAGTCGTGCAAATCCGCCGCGAGGCCCAGGCCGGCAAAGCCGCAAGGGTGACGATGGCCGCAACCTTGCGCGGCCGGCTAGTCGAACTGATCGTCGGCCGCCCTGGCCTGAAAGGTGGGGAGGCGCTCTCGCCCGACGAACGCAATCAACTTCTCTCCTGGCTCAAGACCCTCACCCACCCATCCCCTAGCGGGGCTGGGTCCCCCCTCTCCCGCAATGCGGCAGAGGGTGCCGAGCGCAGCGAGGCGGATGAGGGTACAGCGGGGCTGAGGCTTCTCGAAGCTGCGCCATCTGACGCGATCGCCGATCAGGCAGCGGCATTGGCACGGCGGTGGCATGATATCCTCGACCGCGCTTCACGGCTCGACCCGCCTGCCAGGCTCGATCCGGTGGCGTCCTTTGCCGCGACGCTCGCCGGGACGCTGCCGGGGGTGCCCGACGAGATCCTCGTGGACGATCCTGCCGCCATTGCCGAACTTCGCGCCGCTTTTCCGGACAGCGCCGTCGCGCACCTGACGGAAATCGAGTGGCCGATTGATCTCGATGCGGTATTCGACGAGGGGTTGTGCGGTACGCTCGCCCTCCCCGGCGGCGGTTCCGTGCATTTCGCGGCGACTCGGGCCGGCACGCTGATCGACGTCGACACCGGAACCCCGGAAACCGGGTCGCCCGAGCGCACCGGGCTGAAAGCCAACCTGGCCGCCGCCGCGACGATCGCCCGGCAGATCCGGTTGCGCAATTTGGGCGGCGGCATCGTCGTCGATTTTGTCGGGCTGGACAGCCGGTCGGCGCGCGAAAAGCTGCGCGCGGCGTTCGCCGAGGCGCTCGCCCGCGATCCGGCAGCCCCGCAGCTCCTCGGCTGGACCCGGCTCGGCCATTTCGAGCTGGTGCGGCCGCGCCGCGGCCGCCCGCTCGCCGAGGCGTTGCTCGAGCCGCGCTCGGGCGGCGCTCTCGTCAAGACTGCGGTCACGGTCTCGCACGAAGCGCTGCGCGCACTGCGTCGTGCGGCGCGGGCGCAGCCCGGCCGGCGATGGCGCCTCACTGTCGCCCCGGAGG
>VAZT01000196.1 GCA_005884825.1 Alphaproteobacteria bacterium | reverse complement strand
AACAGAAGAGAAATGCTTGGCCATGCTGCTGGCGCGGCTCTGGCGTTTATCGGATGCGGTCTGAGCCCTGCGTCGGCGCAGCCCCCGCAGCGGCGGCGCGAGGTCGTCGTCAACGGAAAGCGCGTGCGGACTTTCGACGTGCATGCGCATCGCCACGTGCCGGAGGCCAATGCGCTGATGGGGTTGAAGGTGCAGCCGCCGTCGCTCGTGGTCTCGCCGGAACGCATCGCGGCGATGGACGAGCAAGGCATCGACATCGAAGCGCTCAGCATCAACCCGATCTTTTGGTACAAGGCCGAGCCCGACCTTGCCGGTCAGGTGATCAAGCTGCAAAACGAAAAGCTCGCCGAGATCTGCGCGGCACAGCCGGACCGGTTTGTCGGTCTGGCGTCGGTCGCTCTGCAGTACCCGGATCTTGCCGCCGAGCAGCTCGAAGTTGCGGTCAAGCAACTCGGATTACGTGGCGCGCTGATTGGCGGCAGCGTCAATGGCGAGGAATTGTCGGATCAGAAATATCATCCGTTCTGGGCCAAAGCCGAACAGCTCGGCGCGCTGATTTTCATCCACCCGCAAGGCACCGCAGAACTCAACGCCACCGGGCGGCTCAAAGGGAACGGCGGGCTGGACAACGTCATCGGCAACCCGCTCGAAACGACGATCGCTCTGTCGCATCTGATTTTCGAAGGAACGCTCGATGACTATCCCGGGCTCAAGATCTGCGCGGCTCATGCCGGCGGGTATCTGCCCTCCTACGCCGCCCGCTCGGATCAAGGCTGCGTGACCTTCCCCGCGCGATGCACCAAGACGCTGAAGAAGAAGCCGAGCGAATATCTGAGGCAGCTGTACTACGATTCAATGGTCTTCACACCGGAGGGATTGCGCCACCTGGTCGCCGAGGTCGGCGCAAGCCAGATCGTCTTGGGAACGGATTACCCGTTCCCGTGGACCAAGACGGCGGTCGACCACATCCTCGGCACCCCGGATTTGAGTGATGAAGAGCGCGTCGCAATACTCGGAGGGAATGCAGAGCGGCTGCTCGCCGTCAAGCGACGTAATCGAAGCTAAGTTGTTGGAGCGGGTGAGGGGAATCGAACCCCCGTCAGAAGCTTGGGAAGCTCCTGCTCTGCCATTGAGCTACACCCGCTTTGCCGCGGATGATAAGCGATCCGCGGCCCCCTGCAAGCGGTTTGCGGGTGCTATCCGCCGTTCGTCCGTCTTGCCGGCGGGTCGACCGCGACGGTACCCATGTCCGCTGGGACCGACACTTCGAGGATCTCGAGGTCGTCCGAGGTGCGGTTCTCCTGGTGGAGCATTCCGCCGGGAATGAAAACGGAGTCACCGGCCTCCAGCCGGCAGTTCGTGCCGTCCTCGAATTCCAGCTCGACCCAGCCTTTGAGCGTGTAGACGAACTGTCCCTCGCAAACATGGTAATGCCAGCCGGTCGGCTGGGTCATTCCGGTAACCGCGGAGGTCACCTGCGCCCGCATCCATCCATCGGTCGCCTTGGTCACGCCGAGGTCGCGGTATTTGAAGAAGTCACGCCGGCCTTTGACGAATTCCGGCGTCTTCGCGCTTGTCACGGCGAGCTTCATTGCTGGCTGTGCCTGGGCCGGCTGCGCCTGGGCCGGCTTTTCCTTCAGCGCTGTTTGTTCGACCGTCATAGTGGAACCTCCTCCCGAGACAGGTGGCGGCATGATAGCAGCATATTCCAGCGCGCGGCGAGGGCCGCCTTCACCCCGCCCGAAGATTGGTGTTAACCTGCCGGTCCCGATTTCCCCGTCCCGATTTCAGGAGGATCGCATGGCGAATATACCGGGTGCGGTTACCGATCCTAGCCGCGTGCGCGGAGAAAACATCGAACTGCAGAGCGGCGCGGACACGATAAAGGGCTATCTCGCCCAACCGAGCCAGTCCGGGCGCTATCCCGGGATCGTCGTGATCCACGAGGCTTTCGGGCTCGTCGAGCACATCCGCGACATTGCCCGCCGCTTTGCCAATATCGGCTATAATGCGCTGGCCCCCGACCTCTATTCCCGCAAGGGTGGGCCATCCGATCCGAACGACATCAACACCGTCTTCCCGGTCATGTTTGGTAAGTCGGATGCTGAGGCGGTGCAGGATCTCGAGGCAGCGGCCGATCATCTGCGCGGGCTTCCCGGCGCAACCGGCAAAATCGGCGTCATCGGTTTCTGCTCGGGCGGGCGCCAGACTTTGCTGTTCGCGTCCAGCAGCAGCAAAGCCGACGCGGCGGTTGATTGCTGGGGCGGTTTCATCCACCGCGCGACACCCGATGCGGAGACGACCCCGTCGCGCCCGACTCCGATCCTCAACATGATCGATCGCCTGCACTGCCCGCTCTTCGCGGTGTTCGGCGAGGAGGACCAGAACCCGACGGTCGCGCAATCGGAAGAGCTGCGCAGCCGCGCGCAGCGCGCCGGCAAGGACGTCACGATCAAGGTCTACAAGAACGCCGGGCACGCCTTCCTAGCCGATTACCGGCCGAGCTATCGCGAGGGTCCCGCGGCGGAGCTGTGGAAGGACGCCGTCTCGTTCTTCGATAAGCACCTGAAATAGATCTCTTCGGTTGAGCGATCGCAGACGAAAGGCAATGGCATGGCACGCTACAAGATCGCGCTGATCGGCGCCGGGCAGATCGGCGGCACTCTGGCGCTCCTCGCGGGGGTCAAGGAGCTCGGCGACGTCGTTCTCGTCGATGTCGTCGAGGGCGTGCCGCAAGGCAAGGCGCTCGACATCGTCCAGGGCTCGGCAATCGAGGGATATGACGCCGCCGTCAGCGGCTCCAACGACTACGCCGACATCGAGGGCGCCGATGTCGTCATCGTCACCGCCGGCATCCCGCGCAAGCCGGGGATGAGCCGCGACGATCTGATCGGGGTCAATGCCGGCATCGTCAAGACAGTCGGCGCGGCAATCAAAAAGCATTGCCCCGAGGCCTTCGTCATCACCATCACCAATCCGCTGGACGCAATGGTCTGGGTCATGCGCGAGGCCTGCGGGTTGCCCCCGCGGCGCGTGGTAGGCATGGCGGGCATCCTCGACAGCGCCCGGTTCCGCTACTTTCTGGCGCAGGAGTTCGGGGTCTCGGTCGAGGACGTCACGGCTTTCGTGCTCGGCGGCCACGGCGACACGATGGTGCCGCTGGTGCGCTACTCGACGGTTGCCGGCATCCCGCTGCCAGACCTGGTGAAGATGGGTTGGACGACCCAGGAGCGGCTCGCCAAGATCGTCCAGCGCACCCGTGACGGCGGCGGCGAAATCGTCGGGCTGTTAAAGACCGGCTCGGCCTTTTACGCGCCCGCCAGCTCGGCGATCCAGATGGCGGAAGCGTATCATCGTCGAGATCTCGCTGAACAGCGAGGAGAAGGCGGCCTTCGACAAATCGGTCGCTGCGGTCCGCGAGTTGATCGAAGTCGTCAACAACCTGCGGAGCTGAAGAGAGCTGAATCACGGCGACAGTCCAGCCAAACACTAATTGGGCGGGATGAAATGAATATCCACGAATATCAGGCGAAAGAGCTGCTGGCGAAATTCGGCGTCGCGGTGCCGCGCGGGCATGTGGCGTACACCGCCGCCGAGGCGGTCGAGGCGGCGCGCCGGCTCGGCGGATCGGTCTGGGTCGTGAAGGCGCAGATCCATGCCGGCGGCCGCGGCAAGGCCGGCGGGGTCAAGCTCTGCCGCTCCGAAGAGGAAGTAGCGGCGGCGGCGCGCGAGCTGCTCGGGAACAAACTCGTGACCCATCAGACCGGACCCAATGGCCGCGAGGTCAAGCGGGTTTATGTCGAGGAGGGCTGCGACATTGTGCGCGAACTCTACCTCGGCCTCTTGATCGACCGTGACACCGGGAGAGTCACGTTGATCGGCTCGACCGAGGGTGGCGTTGAGATCGAGGAGGTCGCGGCGCGCTCGCCCGAAAAGATCCTCAAAGTCGCGGTCGACCCGGCGAGCGGGATCGAGCCGTTCCACGCCCGCAATATCGCCTATGGCCTCGGGTTGGAGGGAGCCCAGATCGGCGTTGCCGTCAAATTCGTCACGGCGCTCTACAAGACCTTTTGCGAGCTCGACGCGTCGGTCGTCGAGATCAATCCGCTGGTCGTCACCGGCTCGGGGCAGCTCCTGGCGCTCGATGCCAAGATGGGATTCGACGACAACGCTCTTTTCCGCCACCCCGATGTCGAAGCGTTGCGGGACGAGGACGAGGAGGACCCGACCGAGCTCGAAGCCGGCAAGCACGCGCTCAACTACGTCAAGCTCGACGGCAATATCGGCTGCATGGTCAACGGCGCCGGCCTCGCGATGGCGACAATGGACATCATCAAATTGCATGGCGGCAGCCCGGCGAACTTTCTCGATGTGGGCGGTGGAGCGACGCGCGACCGGGTGGCGGCCGCCTTCAAGCTGATCCTTAGTGACCCGAACGTCGAAGGGATGCTGGTCAACATCTTTGGCGGGATCATGCGTTGCGACGTCATCGCCGAAGGCGTCGTCGCCGCGGCGCGCGAGGTCAATCTGCACGTGCCGCTAGTCGTGCGTCTGGAAGGCACCAATGTCGACCTCGGCAAAAAGATCCTGCAGCAATCGGGCTTGCCGATCCTCACGGCCGAGAACCTCGCCGATGCCGCGCAGAAGGTCGTCACGGCCGTCAAGGAGGCCGGCTGATGTCGATCCTAGTGAATGCGTCGACGAAGGTGCTGTGCCAGGGGTTCACCGGCGCTCAGGGCACCTTCCACTCCGAGCAGGCGATCGCCTACGGCACCAAGATGGTCGGGGGGGTGACGCCGGGGAAAGGCGGCACCCGCCATCTCGACCTGCCGGTATTCAATACTGTCCACGAGGCGTGCGCCGCGACCGGATGCGATGCGACCGTGATCTATGTTCCACCACCTTTTGCCGCCGATGCGATCCTCGAAGCCGCCGATGCCGAAATCCCGCTGATCGTCTGCATCACCGAGGGTATCCCGGTGCTCGACATGGTCAGCGTGAAGCGCAGCCTGAGCGGCGGCCACTCGCGGCTGATCGGGCCGAACTGCCCCGGTGTGATCACCCCCGACGAGTGCAAGATCGGCATCATGCCGGGTCACATTCATCGCCGCGGCAAGATCGGCATCGTCTCGCGCTCCGGGACGCTGACCTATGAGGCGGTGGCGCAGACGACCGCGGTCGGCTTGGGCCAATCGACCTGCGTCGGGATCGGCGGAGATCCCGTCAACGGCACCAATTTTGTCGAGGTCCTCGAAATGTTTCTCGCCGATGACGAGACCGAGGCGATCGTCATGATCGGTGAAATCGGCGGCACCGCCGAGGAAGACGGTGCGGATTTTCTCAAGTCGTCGCGGCGCAAGAAGCCGGTAGTCGGGTTCATCGCCGGCAGCACCGCGCCGCCTGGCCGGCGAATGGGCCACGCCGGCGCTATCATCGCCGGCGGAAAAGGCGGTGCCGGCGACAAGATGGAGGCATTGCGCAGCGCCGGCGTTGTCGTCGCCGAGTCACCCGCGGCCATCGGCACGACAATGCGGGACGTGCTCAAGGCTTAGTGGTTGGTGGGTAGCAGTCAGGGCCAACTGCACGCATATAAAAGTCGCGCGCACTTCCCATAATTCGTCACCCCCGCGAAAGCGGGGGTCCAGGAGGCCTGAGGGTACGTGCCAGTCCCCTGGACCTCCGCTTTCGCGGGGGTGACGTTGAGGTTTGGGTGATGGCAGATATTGACGGCACGACGTTTCTAACCGGCGCGAATGCTGGATTTATCGCGGAGCTTTACACAAGGTTCCTCGAAGACCCCCGCTCCGTCGACGAGAGCTGGCGTCGGTTCTTCTCGGAGATGAATGATGATGTCGCGACGCTGCTCACCGAGGCGCGCGGACCTTCTTGGGCCAAGCGCGAACGGGCGATCCTCGGCAACGGGGCAGCACCTGCGGCGGGGACTGAGGAAGAGGCGCTGCGCCGCGCCACCACCGACTCGATCCGCGCGCTGCAGCTCATCCGCGCCTACCGGGTGCGCGGCCATCTCGAAGCCGATCTCGATCCGCTCGGCCTGGAGAAGCGCGGACCATATCCGGAGCTCGACTATCGCAGCCACGGCTTCACCGAGTCCGATCTCGACCGCGAGATCTTTATCGCCAATCTGTTCGGCCGCGAGCGCGCCAGCCTGCGCGAGATCATCGCGATTTTGCGCGAGACGTATTGCGGCAGGATCGGCGTCGAGTACATGCACATTCAGAGCCCCGCCGAGCGGGCCTGGATCCAGGAAAAATTCGAGAAGCGGCAGAACCGCCAGGTGCTGTCGGCCGGAATAAGGAAAGAAATTTTGCGGACGCTGACCGAGGCGGAGACTTTCGAGCGGTTTCTCGACCGGCGCTACACCGGCACCAAGCGGTTCGGCATCGAAGGCGCCGAGTCGCTGATGCCGGCGCTGGAGGCGATCCTCTATCGCGGCAGCGAGCTCGGTATTCGTGAGTTCGTGCTCGGCATGCCGCACCGCGGCCGTCTCAACGTGCTCGCAAATTTTGTCGGCAAACCGTTTGCCGCGATCTTCTCGGAGTTCCAGGGCAATTCGACCAACCCTGAGCACGTCCACGGCTCGGGTGACGTCAAATACCACCTCGGCACTTCGGGCGACCGAGAAGTGGGTGGGCAAACGATCCATCTCTCCTTGGCCGCCAATCCCTCGCACCTCGAGGCCGTCGATCCCGTCGTGCTCGGCAAGGTGCGGGCAAAGCAATTGCAACGCGGCGACACCGAGAGATCGCAAGTGGCCAGCATTCTGATGCACGGCGATGCGGCCTTCGCCGGGCAGGGGCTCGTCGCCGAATCGCTCGAATTGTCGGATCTGATCGGCTTCTGCACCGGCGGCACGATCCACATCATCGTCAACAACCAGATCGGCTTTACGACCGCTCCTTCCGCCGCGCGATCGAGCCCATACCCGTCGGATGTGGCGAAGGGCGTTCAGGCGCCGATCTTTCACGTAAACGGCGACAGTCCCGAAGCGGTCGTCGAAGTCGCCCGCGCCGCCGCCGAATTCCGGCAGCAGTTCAAAAAGGACGTCGTCATCGACCTGTTTTGCTACCGTCGGCACGGGCACAACGAGACCGACGAGCCAGCCTTCACGCAACCGCTGATGTACCGCACGATTGCGCGCCATCCGACAACGCGGCAGATCTACGCTGCGCGCCTAGCCGAGGGGGGCGTGCTGCGCGAAGGCGAGGCCGATGCGATCGCGACCCGCTTCCTTGCGGAGCTCGAAACTCAGTTCGAGTCGGCGAAGAGCTACCGTCCGAACAAGGCGGACTGGCTCGAAGGCGCCTGGGCCGGACTGGAGCAAGCTCCCAATGACGATCGCCGCGGCGATACCGGCGTTGCCGGCGAGGTGCTGCGCGAGATCGGGCGCGGCCTCGTGACGGTGCCGGAGGGCTTCCGCCTCAACCCCAAGGTCGCCCGGCAGCTGCAGGCAAAGCGCGCTGCCATCGAGGCCGGCGAGGGGATCGATTGGGCGACTGCAGAGGCACTGGCGATCGGCTCGTTATGCGCCGAGGGGACCCATGTGCGGATGTCCGGTCAAGACAGCGGCCGCGGCACCTTTTCGCAACGCCACGCCGTGCTGGTCGACCAGGAGACCGAGGAACGCTGCGTCCCGATCAACCATGTCCGCCCCGGACAAGCCCCGTTCGAAATCATCGACAGCCCGCTTTCCGAGGCCGCCGTGGTCGGCTTCGAATACGGCTACAGCCTCGCCGACCCCTCCTCGCTCGTCTTGTGGGAGGCGCAATTCGGCGATTTCGCCAATGGCGCGCAAGTCATCATCGACCAGTTCCTGAGCTCGGGTGAAGCCAAGTGGCTGCGCATGAGCGGGCTCGTCATGCTGCTGCCGCACGGCTACGAAGGTCAGGGGCCCGAGCATTCCTCGGGGCGGATCGAGCGCTATCTGCAGCTCTGCGCCGAAGACAACATCCAGGTGTGCAACCTGACGAGCGCGGCGAACTACTTCCATGCTTTGCGTCGCCAGATCCGCCGCAATTTCCGCAAGCCGCTCGTCATCTTCACCCCGAAATCGCTGCTGCGCGCGAGGGAAGTGATGTCGCGCCTCGACGAGATGGAGACAGGGACTTCGTTTCACCGGGTGATCGGCGAGAGCGGGGCGATCGCGGCTGACAACGCGGTGCGCCGGGTCGTCTTATGCGCGGGCAAGGTGCATTTCGATCTGGTGAAGGCGCGGGCCAGCAATGGCGATAAGCGCGTCGCAATAGTCCGGCTCGAGCAGCTCTACCCGTTTCCGTTCGACGCCCTCGCGAAGGTGCTGCAGCGCTACCGCAACGCCGAGATCGTCTGGTGCCAGGAGGAGCCGCAGAATATGGGCGCCTGGAACTTCGTCGACCGGCGGCTCGACCAGATTCTCGGGGGCCTCGACGTGGCGTCGAAGCGGCCGCGCTTTGCCGGCCGCGCCGAGGCGGCCTCGCCGGCGACCGGCCTCTTCAAGCGGCATGCCGAGGAGCAGGCCCACCTCGTTGCCGAGGCGCTGGCGGCTTGAGCCGCGATGGCTATCGAGATAAAGGTCCCGAGCCTCGGTGAGTCGATCACCGAGGCGACTGTCGCGAAATGGCTGAAGCGGCCGGGCGAAGCGGTCGCCGCCGACGAACCGATCGCCGAACTCGAAACCGACAAGGTGACCCTCGAGGTTCCCGCGCCCGCCTCCGGGACGCTCTCCGAGATCCTCGCCGAGGAGGGCGCCAACGTCCCGGTCGGCGCAATTCTCGGCAGGATCGCCGACCGGCTCGCGGCGGACGCAGCCCCTCACCCCAGCCCTCTCCCCGCAGGCGGGCAGAGGGAGGGACCCGCGCAGCGGGAACGTGAGGGGCAGCGGGCGATCGAACGTTCCGGGCCTGCCGTACGCAAGCTGATCCTCAGGCGGCGCATCGCCGAGCGGCTGAAGGCCGCGCAGAACACCGCGGCGATGCTTACCACGTTCAATGAAATCGACATGACCCAGACGATCGCGCTTCGCGAACGCCATCGGGATGCTTTCGAGAAAAAGCACGGGGTCCGGCTCGGCTTCATGTCGATCTTCGTCAAGGCGGCGATCGTCGCGCTGAAAGAGCTGCCGGGGGTCAATGCCGAGATCGACGGCGAGGACGTCGTCTACAAGAACCACTACGACATCGGTGTCGCTGTCGGCACCGAGCAAGGCCTTGTAGTACCCGTCGTGCGCGACGCCGACCGGATGAGCTTTGCCGACATCGAGAAGACGATCGCGGAATACGGGCGCAAGGCACGCGACGGCAAATTGACGATCGAGGAGCTCTCCGGCGGCACCTTTACGATTTCGAATGGCGGCATCTATGGCTCGCTGATGTCGACACCGATCCTCAATCCGCCGCAATCCGGCATCCTCGGCATGCACAAGATCGAAAGGCGTCCCGTTGCAGTGAGCGATAAAGTCGAGATCCGCCCGATGATGTACGTCGCGCTCTCTTACGACCACCGCATCGTCGACGGACGCGAAGCCGTGACGTTCCTGGTGCGCATCAAGGAATGCGTCGAAGATCCCTCGCGCATCCTGTTTGACATGTGAGTATCCTCGCGATGCCGGATCGCTATGACGTCGTGATCATCGGGGCCGGGCCGGGCGGCTATGTCGCGGCGATCCGGGCCGCTCAGCTCGGGCTTAAGACCGCGTGCATCGAATGCCGTGCCAGCCTCGGCGGGACCTGTCTCAACATCGGCTGCATTCCGTCGAAGGCATTGCTGCAATCCTCGGAGAAATTCGTCGAAGCTGGGCATGCGCTTGCCGAGCACGGGGTAAAGGTCGGCGAGGTCGGGCTCGACCTCGGCGTGATGATGGGCCGCAAGGACAAAGTCGTAACTACCCTGACCCGTGGCGTCGAGTTCCTGTTCCGCAAGAACAAGGTTGATTGGCTCAAGGGCAAAGGGCGCATCGTCGCTCCGGGGCGGCTCGCAGTCACCGGGTCGGATGGCACCGGACGCGAAGTAGAAGCGACGTCGATCATCATATCGACGGGCTCGGAAAGCACTCGGCTGCCCGGGATCGACATCGACGAGAAGCGCATTGTCTCGTCGACCGGCGCGTTATCTCTCGACCGGGTGCCCGAGCGGCTCACGGTGATTGGCGCCGGCTATATCGGCCTCGAGCTCGGCTCCGTCTGGCAGCGGCTCGGCGCGAAGGTGACCGTCATCGAGGTTCTCGACCACATCGTCCCGAATATGGATGGGGAGCTCGGCACCGCGTTGCAGCGGGTCCTTACTCGCTCGGGGCTCGATTTCAAACTCGGCACCAAGGTGGTGGGCATCCGCGAGGCGAATGACGGGCTGAGTTTGGAGCTCGACGGCGCGGAGCGGCAGACCCTCGCGGCGGATGTGGTGTTGGTAGCGATCGGCCGGCGTCCCTATACGGAGGGACTAGGCCTTGAGAGCGTCAGTGTTGCGCTCGACCAGCAAGGCCGTGTCGTCGTGGATGACGGCTTTGCGACAAACGTCCCGGGGATTTACGCGATCGGCGACGTGGGCCCGAGGTCGCCTCGGTCGGCAAGACCGAGGAGGAACTCAACGCGGCAGCGGTCCCCTACCGCACCGGCAAGTTCCCGTTCACCGCCAATCCGCGCGCCCGCACCAACGGCTATACCGAAGGGTTCGTCAAGATCCTCGCCGAGAGCGAGACCGACCGCGTGCTCGGCGTCCACATCATCGGCCCCGATGCCGGAACCATGATCGCCGAAGCGGCGCTGGCCAAGGAATTCGGGGCTTCGGCCGAGGACATCGCGCGCACCTGCCACGCCCACCCGACCCTGAGCGAAGCCCTCAAGGAGGCCGCGCTGGCGGTCGACGGCCGCGCTATTCACATTTGAATCAGCTCGGTAATTTGTCGCCCTCGGGCGGGGCGGGCACCTCGAAAGGATTGACCATGCCGGAGAGGAACGCGAAGTAGTTCGCGACTTCCGTCAGCTCGACCATCCACTGCGCGTCGTGGCGGCTTTTCAGCCGGTCGAAGACCGCCTGGTCGACACGGTTGGTTCGCATCAGCTGGCGAACGTAGGTGACGACATCGCGCTCCTCGTCAGAGAGCGCGGCCGGGTCCCCCTTGGCGCGGATCAGGTCGATGACCTCCTCGCGCAGGCCGGCGCGGCGGGCGGCGCCGACTTGGGCCGCCCAAACATAGGCCGCCTCGCGCTCGCGCACCGCGGAGAGGATCGCAATCGAGCGCAGCTTCGGCTCGACGACATTTTCTTCGCGGTTGAAGGTGACGAGCTTGAGCAGCCGCTCGGCCAATTTCGGGCTGTGCAGCAGGATGCTGAACGGACCCCGGATGCTGCCGAAAACCTTGAGCACTTCATCGACAACGCCGTCCGAAGCGGCCCATCGGATAACCGATCGGAATGATCGCGAAGGTTTCCGCGTTGGGCGGAATGCCGAGGATTTGGTCGATCTCCTTTTCGTAAAACAGATGGCGGGTGGTAAGCGTAGCACCCAAACCCAGCCCCCGCGCCGCCAACAGCATGTTCTGCACTGCGGGATAGATCGAGGAGCCGGCCGAACGGCCCGCGCTCGGGCTCATATTGGCGCTGTCCTCGAGACAAGCGACGATCCACACCGGCGCCTCGTGGTAGTGGTCCGTCAGGTATTGGACAGCCCTGTGCTGGCGGCTGTATTTGGCAGCGTCCGACCCCGGCGGCGGGGGGCTGCTCGCGTAGCGTGGCCCGACCACCTCGTCGAACGCCTTCTTGTAATAGACCTGCACCTTCTTTTTGATCTCCGGGTCTTTCAGCACCAGAAACCGCCAGCGCTGATTGTTGCCGCCGCTCGGCGCGGCTTGCCCCGCCAAGAGGATCTGACGGATCAGATCATCGGGCACCGGGTCGGGCTTCAACCGCCGCATCGCACGCAGGGAATGGATGATCTCGAAAACGCCGGGTTCTTCGGGCATGTCTTCCTCCTTTTGCCGGTTTATTGCGCCTGGGGCAGGTCGAGCCTCACCGCAACGGCGGCGCTGGCGATCACTGCAATATCACCCGATTCCTCATCGGGCACGTCCAGACCCCCTTTAACCACTCTGACCGAGATCTCTCCGTGCGGCAGAGTATTCTTTACGAGGACGGCATCGACCTTTTCGGGATGTTGCACGCCGATCGTGACCTCGACTTGCATTTTGCGCGCATCCAGTCCAAGCGTTCGGATCAAGGAGAGCGAGCTGTTGTCGCTTCCCTCACCCGATGTTGAGCCGCACGACCGCGGCGGCATTGGCGATCACGGTCGTGTTCGTGCCGGAATCATTCGGGATCTCCAGCCCCCCTTCGACGACGCGCACCGTTCGGGTGCCATGCGGCAGCACGGCCAACACCGCCTCTTTGTCCACTTGATCGGGGCGTGGAACGCCAATCGTCACTTCGACCTGCATAGAGTCGACGGGCAAGCCGACCGCATCGGCGACGCTCAACGAATTGTGCCAGAGCGCGTCGCGCAGAGCGCGCACCGCCGCTTTCGTGTAATCCGCGCCGCGGATATCGGTTCCCATACCGATCTGCAGCACCATGCGCTTCAAAGCCATACCCTGTCGTCCTCCGGTTCGTCACCCCCGCGCAAGCGGGGGTCCAGAGATCGCAGCGCAAGCGCTCTCCGGCTTCTGGATTCCCGCTTTCGCGGGAATGACGGAATCACTCTGCCGATCGAGATTCCCCCAGTCGAGATGGGCGCGGGGATGTGCGGCATCGTAAATACAGAGGAGGCGCTCGGTTTCGACCGAAGTATAGCGTTGGGTCGTCGACAGGCTCGCATGACCCAACAGCTCCTGAATTGCGCGCAGATCCCCGCCAGCACCGAGCAGATGAGTTGCAAAGCTGTGTCGCAAGGCGTGTGGGGTCGCCGTATCGGGCAGGTCGAGAAAACCGCGCAGCGCGGCCATTTGGCGTTGCACTATCCGCGGATTGAGCGGCCCGCCGCGGCTGCCGACAAAGAGAGGACCGTCCTTGGGCAGCATGAACGGGCACGCTGCGAGGTAATCGGCAACCGCTTCGCGCACGGCCGGCAAAACAGGCACCAGGCGCTGTTTGCTGCCCTTCCCGGTAATTACCAGCATATCGCCGAGCGGCGCTTCGCCCCGGCTCAGCCCGAGCGCCTCGGACAGCCGCAGACCGCAGCCATAGAGAAGCGTCAAGACCGCCGTGTCGCGCTTACCTTTCCATTTATTGCTTGCGGCGGCGGCATCGAGCGAGCCAGCTGCATCCTGGATTGTTAACGGTTTCGGCACGCTGTAAGGCAGCTTGGGAGAGCGCAGCGCGGCAAGTGCTGTGGTAGCGGCAAGCCCCCGACGTTGCAAAAAGCGCAGAAACCCTCGCAGCACCGAAAGCCCGCGGGCGAGGGAACCGCGTTCGATCCCGTCCTGGGCGCGGCGGGCCAGATAGGCGCGGAAATCGCCGGGTCGCAGCGTACCGATTGCCGCCAAGCTCGGCAATTCGCCCAGATGCTCGGTCAGAAAATCGAGAAAAAAGGCGAGATCGCGGCCGTATGCGGCAACGGTATGCGCCGAGGCGCGGCGCTCTCCGTTGAGCCAAGCGGCCCATAATCCGATCGCTGCGCGCAGATCGTCGGCCGCCGAGAACCGGGCTAGCGGCACCGGTTCCGGCAGCGCCGGGAAACTCGTCTTTTTTTGCGTCACCGGGCGCGATCGAGCCACTGCGCGATCGTGATCTCGAGCGTACGGGCGAGAAAGGTCAGCAGCTCGGTGCCGAGGCCGGGCTGAAAAGTGTCGGCCGTGCGGGTCCCGATGCACATCAGCCCGATGGGCGCCGAGCGGCTGAAGGACAGCCGCAGCAGCGCCTGCGAGCGGACGAGACCCGCAGCCTCGCCGAACAGCGCAGGGTCGCCTTGGATGTCGGTGCACAGCAGAGTGTCGCGGTTGGGGCCGAGCAGCCGGTCGACGGTTCCCGAGGGCAAAAGATGAATCCCGTGCACCGGGAGGCGCGGCGTGCGCGATGCGGAACTCTCGACTCCGAGAGTGATGATGTCGACGTCGATCAGCACGGCAAGGTCGGTGGTGACGATTTGCAGCAGGTGCTCGAAGCTCGGAGCCCGCAGCATCGCCAGCACCGCCTTGTGCACGCGGCATTGGCTCGCAAGGTTGCCGCGGCTCGTCGCGATCAGGCTCTTCTGCTCGTCCTGCAATCGCGTGAGATCGCCCCGCAATCGCTCCAGCATGAAGCGCTGGAAGTCAAGGACGCCGTCCCCGGCGAGCCGGCTGGGGGCGCGCAACAGGTGCAGCGCATCCGGGTGGCGGTCGAGGAAATCGGGATGCTCGCGCAGATAGGCGACGACGTCGCGAGCGCCGATCTCGGCCGGCCGCACAGGGGCCGGCAGACCACTGCGCAGCGGCTTCGGCTGGTCCTGCGGACGATCGGCCACGCCTATTTCCGCGGCGCGCCGCCGAGGCGTCGCCCGAAACAGAATACAGCAGCAGGGCGGTGCGCAATCATTCGGAAGCCACCTTGAACTAACCTCGGAAAGACGTGAGCGGATGCTTGCCGCGCGTCGTTCCGGGAGCAAGTTTATCCGATGGCCGACGATCATGCCAGTTCTCGCGAGCAAGAGACAGCTGCTCGCCGGATACGGGTCCTGCTGCCGTTGCCTCTCCCGGAGGCGCTCGACTACCTCGGCCCGGAAGGCTCATCGCCGCCGGAGCCCGGCAGCTTCGTCAACGTACCGCTCGGGCAGCGCAGCTTGACGGGCGTCGTTTGGGACGGAGCGGGCGAGGAGCTTCCCGCGGATCGGCTGAAGCCGATTATCGAGACGTTGCCCACTCCTCGGCTGCAGCCGGAGCTGCGCCGTTTTGTCGAGCGCGTCGCGGCCTACACAATGGCGCCGCCCGGTGCGGTCCTGCGCATGACGATGAGTGTCCCCGAGGCGTTGCTTTCGCCACGGCCAAGGCGGCTTTGCTCAGCATCTCCGATCGGAATGGCAGCACTCGATGGTCCGAGGACGGAAACACGCCTGACCCCCGCACGACGGCGGGTGCTCGAGGTCTTGTGCGCCGGCCAGCCAATGCCCGCCGCCGAAGCGGCGAGGCTCGCCGCTTGCGGCACCGGCGTCGTCCGGGATCTGATCACCGCGAAGCTCGTCGAGGAGCGATTCGCCTCGGCCGAAATACCCACATCGCCGTCTCCGGATTGGCGCCTATGCGGTCCTCAGCTCTCGCCCGATCAGTCGATTGCGGCGCAGCGGCTCGTCAGCAGCGTGGAGGCGACTGGCTTTCGGGTGACCGTGCTCGACGGTGTTACCGGCTCCGGCAAGACGGAGACTTATTTTGCCGCGCTCGCCGCGGCGTTGGCCGCCGGACGGCAGGTGCTCGTGCTGTTGCCGGAGATCGCCCTCGGCGCACAATGGCTCGAGCGCTTCCGACAACGCTTCGGCGCGCTTCCGGCGCAGTGGCATTCCGACATGACGGCCGCCGAGCGCCGGGACACTTGGCGGGCCGTCGCGGCCGGCCGGGCGCGCGTGGTCGTCGGCGCTCGTTCGGCGCTGTTCCTGCCTTTCCCGGAGCTTGGGCTAGTCATTGTGGACGAGGAGCACGACCCCTCCTACAAACAGGAGGACGGGGTAATTTACCAAGCCCGCGACATGGCGGTGCTGCGCGCCTCTCTGGCCGGCATTCCGATCATCCTGGTGTCAGCCACCCCGTCGCTCGAAACGGTGGTCAATGTCGCGCGTGGCCGCTACCAACGGGTCGCATTGCCGCGCCGCCATGCGGCGGCCGAACTGCCCGCCGTGCGGCTCGTCGACTTGCGCCGCGAACGCATCGAGCGTGGGCGCTTCCTATCGCCGCCGCTTGTGGCCGAGCTCGCGGCGACCTTCGAGGCCGGCGAGCAGGCGCTCTTGTTCCTCAATCGCCGCGGTTACGCGCCCCTGACCCTGTGCCGCGCCTGCGGCCATCGCTTCCAGTGTCCGAGCTGCACCGCCTGGCTCGTTGAGCACCGCTTTACCGGGCGCCTCTTGTGCCATCATTGCGGCCATGCCGAGGCGGTGCCGGCCTGCTGCCCGGAATGCCTCGCGGCCGGGGCCCTCGTGCCGTGTGGGCCGGGGGTCGAACGCCTGCTCGAGGAGGTGACGGAGCGCTTTCCGGCGGCCCGCACGGCGCTGATGGTCAGCGATCTGCTGTCCGGCCCGCGGGCCGCCGCCGAGCTCGCCCAGGGGATGATCGAGCGGCGCTACGATCTGCTGATCGGGACGCAGATCGTCGCGAAGGGACACCACTTTCCGATGCTGACCCTGGTCGGGGTCGTCGACGCCGATCTCGGGCTCGCCGGCGGCGATCTGCGCGCCGCCGAGCGGACCTATCAGCTGTTGCACCAGGTCGGCGGCCGGGCTGGCCGCGCCGAGCATAAGGGCCGCGTGCTGATCCAGACCTGGATGCCGGACCAGCCCGTCATGAAAGCGCTCGCCGCCGGCGACCGCGACCGGTTTCTCGAAGCCGAGGCGGCGGCGCGCCGCCATGCCGGGCTGCCGCCCTTTGGCCGGCTCGCGGCGCTGATCGTAAGCGCCGGCGATGCGGAAACCGCCGATTTCACCGCCCGCGCCCTGTCGCGCGCCGCGCCGCAATTGCCCGGCGTCACCGTGCTCGGCCCGGCCCCGGCGCCCCTCGCCGTGCTGCGCAGTCGCCACCGCCGCCGGTTTCTCGTCAAGGCGGGCCGCGACGTGCGCCTCCAGGCGGTACTGCGCGATTGGCTCTCGCGCATCCGCACCGCCGGCTCGGCCCGCATCCAAATCGACATCGACCCCTACAGCTTTTTGTAACGGTATTTCGGTCGGGCGAGGACCGCGGCGAGACCCTCACCCGTCTCGCTGCGCTCGCCCCCCTCTCCCGCGGTGCGGGAGAGGGCTAATAATATAACGCATTTAGCGGAGAGCTCCTCTCCCGCACCGTGTAAAGGCCGGGGAGAGGGGGGACCAAGCCTGAAGGGCTTGGTGGGTGAGGGTAGAGCCGCTTCAGGCGATCGGGAAGCGGGTGCCGATGATGCAGTTCTCAAGGATCCCGCGCCCGCGATCGGGGATGTGGCGGTCCCGCACGAGCCGTTCGAGCACATCGGTCATGGCTTCAGCGCCAATCTCGGGTTGGGTCGCCACGTACTGGACGAGATTGTCGCGGAAGCCGCGGCGGGTAACGTATATCGGCTCGAGACCGCGGGCCTGCGCCACGACGGAGAGGGCGTCCGCCATCGGCCGGACCTTGGGGTTGACGGCGAAATCGGCCCAGTTGTTAGCGAGACAGCCGCCGGGCGCCAGGGCGTCGAGGCAGCGCGTCCAAAAAGCCTCGTCGCTCTCGGCGGGGCCGCCGGGACCGTAGAGATCGACGAGGATCACGTCGTAGCGCGCGCTCGACCCGGCAAGAAATCGCTGCGCCGTGTCGAGCACGACCGGCTGCTTCAGGTAGAACCAGCGGCGCGCAGTCCCGACGATGGTCTCGTCCGAGTCGACGAGGGTCGGCGCGCAATCCGGCAGATAGGCGCGCATAAACCGCCACATCGCCGCGCCGCCCACCCCGAGCAGCAGCGCATTGATCGATCGCGCGCTCATCGCGAAGGCCAGCGACATCAGCCGCTCGTAGTGGAAGACCAGGCGGGAGGGATAGAGCAGATCCATGCTCGATTGCTCGGTGACCTGCGCCCCGGCGCCGAACGACCCCAGGGTGCGGAAATTTCGCGGACCCCGGTCGAAATCGACGACGAAGATCGCAGCGCCGAAGATCTCCGCCCGGCGCAACACCCGAATTCGCGCATTGTTTCCGAAATAATCGAGAACGAGGCTGCGCTGCCGCTCTTCGGCATAATCGGTAATCATGACGGGAGGGCCGGGATCGCCTCGGCAAAACGGCTCAACGCCTGATCGCCCTCGGGTGTCAGGCGGTAAGTGCCCCGTTCGATCCGATCGAACCAGCCGTAGACATTGCGCTGCAGGATGCGCGCAGCCCTCGGCACCTCCGCCGCGGCGCGCAAGGCGCCGACCCGCATCGGCCCGGCGAGCGCGATGGCGCGCGCGCAACGCAAGGCGTCTTGGCGATAGGCGGTGACGAGCGGCACGCCGACCGCCCCGCCGACATTCGCATCGCCAATGCGGCGGGAGAACTCATCCAAAAGCCGCAGGGCCCGCGACTTCGCCTGGCGCGGCCGGTAGGGCACGGGCTCCTCCAGAATTTCGACGGTGTTCCTTACGAGGCCGACCAGCATCAGCCCCAATCCGACGCGTCGGCACAGCTTGCGGATCTCGGGCCTCTCCGGGGCGAGCGGGCCGCCGCGGGCGCGCCGCTCGGGTCGCGGGACCGCGAGATAGACCCGCTCCGTCAACGCGAGTCGGTCGACGCCTTGCAGTACCAGCGCTAGATTGAAGCGCAGTTTGAGTTCGACGATGACCGGCGGCTCC
>VAZT01000317.1 GCA_005884825.1 Alphaproteobacteria bacterium | reverse complement strand
GATCAAATCCTTGAAGGGATAGTTTACGTAAGCGCCCGCTTTCGCCTCCATTCCGCTCGGAATCCAGTAGAGCCGGTTGAGCGACATCACATGATCGATCCGCAAAATCCCGGCATGGCGCATATTGGCGCGCAGCGACGCAATAAACGGCGCAAATCCCTGACGCCGAAGCACCAAGGGATTGACCGGCGCCAAGCCCCAATTCTGTCCACTCCGGCTCAGCGCGTCGGGCGGCGCACCGATCGATGCTCCCGGTGCGACCAGCTCCTGATCGGCCCAGGCTTCTGCCCCATTCGGATTGGCGCCGACCGCCAGGTCCCGATAGAGTCCAATCGACAGCCCGGCTTCCCAGCCAGCCCGCGACGCGGCCGCAAGCTGCCGGTCGGCCTGCCATTGCAGAAACTGAAAGAACTCGACGCGATCGCGATACGCGGCTGCAAAGGCGCCAACCTGCGGCGATCGGGGGTCGCGCATCGGCGCAGGCCAGCTGTGCCATGAGAATTGTCGGTTCTCGCGAAGGTAGTGCTCGTGAAGCGCTTCGAACACGGCAAAATCGGCGAGCGATTGTCCCGCGCTCTGCTGAAAATCTCGGAAAGCCTGTCCCGCTATGCTGGTCGCAGTCCCATCTTCGCTGAGCTCGAACGACCGAAACCGGCGAAATAGCGCTTCCAGTACCGCCCGCTTGCAAGCGGCGACGGCACCATAGTCGATAAACTCGGCCGAGCGGGCCGCCCAATGAGTCGCCCCGAACCAATGTCCCCCGAGCAACTCGCGTATTGCCTCGTCCTCGGCAAAGCCGGGAACTGCGGTCACGTCGATGTAAAGATAATCGAGCTGGCTGCGGCTCGAAGGCGAATAGGGGCTGACATGCCGAGGCTCGGCGGCGAACAGCGCGTGCAGCGGATTGATGCCGACCACCGAAGCGTTACAATGTCCCGCGATGCCGGCGAGGGTCGCGAGATCGGTGAAATCTCCGATACCCCAATTCCGCTCGCTGCGCAGACCGTAAAGCTGACAGCTGAGCCCCCAGCTGCGCGAGCCCGGCCCGAGCGCGGCGGGAAGGTAGCAGCGATCCGGCGCGACGATCAGATCAGCATGGGCGTTGGCGCCGTCAGCCTCGACCTCGAGGCGGTGATAGCCGAGCGGCAATCCACTCGGCAGTGGCATTGCGAACCGCTCTACATTCGAATCGATACCCAGCGCCACCTCGCCTGAGCGCGCTTCGCCATCTGCCAGGCGGCAATTCCAGAGAATTCTGCGGCAGCCGGGTGGCAGGCGAAGCAAGACCTCGGGACGCTGGTCCTCGGCGTGAACCAGATGGGCAGCCTCAAGCCCAAGCGGCAAAGATCGTTGTTGCTCCTCGATCTGGTGCCGGGCATGCAGCGGGTCCGATGGCAGGCCGAAGGCAGCTGTCAGTGCCAGTAACGTGTCATCGGACACCTCCCGGGTTTGCCCCAGCGCATCCGTGTAGCGCGCTTCGACACCGATCAGTCCGGCGAGCTGAAGGAGCGCGGCCCGACTGCTCATCACGACAATGCACCAATCAAGACTGGGACACCGCGCGGCGGTGTCGGCCTCGGTGTTCGGTCAATGAACAGAGCAAACGAGTGAGCCTGCAGCCGATATATTTGTTCCGCGTCATAACGCTTCGCCGCGGCAACGCGCCCGGTCGGCTCTGCGGTGTCGACCAGCGGCTCCCACGACATTGGCGAAGCAAGGGTTGGAATGCGAAAATCGAGCTCCTCACTATGCGCATTCATCATTACGAGAAAGCTTTCGTCGATATCGCGCTGGCCGCCTGGAGTGAAGAACTCTCCGGCCGCGCCGCTGAGGACATAGCCGAGCGCCGGTCCTGCCGGATTCTTCCAGTCCTCGGTCGTCGCCTCCTTGCCCAAAGGAGTGATCCAGGTGATGTCCTTGACCCCGGCCTCGGAAAGGACCTCACCGCGCAGAAACCGTGGGCGTGAAAAGACGCGGTGACGGCGGCGGAGATGGATCAGATAGCGGACAAACCAAGCCAATTCCTCGTCCGCCGGCCCGATGTGTTGCCAGTCGAACCAGGAGATTTCGTTGTCCTGACAATAGGCATTGTTGTTGCCGCGCTGTGTCCGTCCGATCTCATCCCCGGCGAGCAGCATCGGCACACCGAGCGACAACAAAAGGGTGGCCAGCAGGTTGCGCTTCTGGCGGTCGCGCAGGGCGACGATCTGCGGATCATCGGACGCCCCCTCCACACCGTAATTGCAGCTATAGTTGGCGTCGGTCCCGTCGCGGTTATCCTCGCCATTGGGCTCGTTGTGCTTTCGGCTGTAGCTGACGAGGTCCTGCAGTGTAAATCCGTCATGAGCGGTAACGAAATTGATGCTCCCCCAAGGCCGCCGGCCTCGATATCCGAAAATATCCGAGGAGCCGGCCACCCTTGAGGCGAGATCGGCGACGAGACCCTTGTCGCCTCGCCAAAACCGCCTGACGACATCGCGATACTGTCCGTTCCACTCGGCCCAGCCGGGCGGAAAATTCCCGAGCTGATATCCGTACGGGCCGAGATCCCAGGGTTCGGCAATCAGTTTGAGCCCAGCCATCGCCGGATCCTGTCTGATCGCATCGAAGAAGGCGGCGCCCTGGCCATAATCGCCGTTTTCGCGGGCGAGAGTCGGGCACAGATCGAAACGGAAACCGTCGACATGCATCTCCAAGGCCCAGTAACGCAGCGAATCCATGACCAGCTGCAACACCCGAGGATGATCGAGGTTCATCGTATTGCCGGTGCCGGTCACGTCGTAATAAAATCGGCGGTCGGCTTGCAGACGATAATAGGAAGCGTTGTCGATTCCGCGAAACGAAAGTGTCGGACCTAGATGATTCCCTTCACCGGTGTGGTTGTAGACCACATCGAGAATGACCTCGATCCCGGCATCGTGCAGGCGTTTTACCGCCGTCTTGAAGCCCGCGATCGACGGCGTCGACAGAAAACGCGGATCCGGAGCGAAAAAGCCGATTGTGTTGTAGCCCCAGTAATTCACCAGCCCGCGTTCGAGTAAATGGCGATCGTCGATCGAAGCGTGGATCGGGAGCAGCTCGACTGCAGTGACGCCGAGGCCGACGAGGTAATCGATCATGGCCGGTGAAACGAGCCCGGCGAAGGTGCCGCGATGCGAGGGCTCGACATCGGGGTGCTTAATGGTGATGCCGCGCACCTGCAGCTCGATGATGATCGTTTCTTCCCATGGCGTCTGAGGGCGGCGATCCTCGCCCCAGGTGAAGGCGGGTTCGACCACCCGGCACTTCGGGATATTGCGCGAATTGTCGCGCCGGTCAAAGGACAGGTCCTCCCGCGGACTCCCAAGTCGATAACCGAAGACGGCGTCGGCCCAGCGAAGCCGCCCTTGCAATGCCTTGGCGTAAGGATCGATCAGCAGCTTGTTCGAATTGAACCGATGCCCGTTCGACGGATCGAAGGGTCCGTAAACACGATACCCGTAAAGCAGGTTCGGGCGAGCGTCTGGCAAGTACGCGTGCCAGACCTCGTCGGTATATTCCGGAAGCACGATTCGCGCCTCCTCTTGATTGCCGGAGCGATCGAAGAGGCATAACTCGATCTTTTCGGCATGCGCCGAAAAGATCGCGAAGTTCACACCCTCACCGTCCCATGTGGCCCCGAGCGGGTACGGGCGACCCGACCAGACCTTCCACGATGAAGCCATCAGCGACGGACAGCCTTTGCGTAGGTTTGCCGTCTAAGTTCAGCTGCAACGGTTCCTTTACCCTCTCCCCCCACTGGCCGGAGGGAGAGGGCAGGGTGAAGGGGGCCGCTGGGCCGGTTCGCGGCCTGGCTCGCCTGCCATAAAAATGAGGGGGGTGGATGATTGAAGAAATGGCCCTCACCCACCAAGCCCTTCGGGCTTGGTCCCCCCAATCCCGCGATGCAGGAGAGGAGCTTTGAGCTGAATGCGCTATAGCCCCTCTCCCGCACCGCGGGAGAGGGTGCCGAGCGCAGCGAGACGGGTGAGGGGAGGCAGGCTCCAGGCATCTGGGGATTATGGGAAGCCGGTTGATTAACCCGGAGTAAAGATCAGCGCCCCAAGCGGCGGCAAGTTCAAGCAAATCGAGTGGGCATGGCCATGCATTGGATATGGGTCGGCATGAACTTCGCCCGCGTTGCCGATGCCGCTGCCGCCATACTCCACTGCGTCGGTGTTTATGCGCTCGCGATAACGCCCGGGCTGCGGCACACCTATCCGATAGTTTTCGCGCGGAACTGGGGTGAAGTTGCAAATGATAACTGCGATTTCGTGCGGATCCCGGCCCCGCCGCAAATAGGATATGATGCTTTCCGCAGCGTTCGCCACGTCGATCCAGTGGAATCCTTCGGGCTCGCAATCCAGACGGTGCAATGCTGGCGTGCTGCGGTAGAGATGATTGAGATCGCGCACCAGACGCCGAACGCCCTCGTGCAACGGTTCGCCGAGCAGCTGCCAGTCGAGCCCGATATCGTGGTTCCACTCGCGCTCCTGGCCGAACTCGCCGCCCATGAACAGCAGCTTCTTGCCCGGGTGGGTCCACATGAATGTGAAATAGGCTCGCAGATTAGCAAAGCGTTGCCAGCGGTCGCCCGACATCTTGCCGATCAGCGAGCCCTTGCCGTGCACCATCTCGTCATGGCTGAGCGGCAGGACGAAGTTCTCGTGAAAGGCATAAAGCAGCCCAAAACTGAGGTCGTTGTGGTGGTATTTGCGGTGGATCGGGTCCAACGACATATACCGCAACGTGTCGTGCATCCACCCCATGTTCCATTTGAAGCCAAAGCCGAGCCCGCCGACATAGATCGGGCGCGACACCATCGGCCAGGCGGTCGACTCCTCGGCGACCGAGGTCGCACCGAACTCCCCGAACACCAGCTCGTTCATTCTGCGCAGAAACGCGATCGCGTCGAGGTTCTCGCGCCCGCCGAACGCGTTCGGGATCCATTGCCCCGGGTTGCGGCTGTAGTCGAGGTAAAGCATCGAGGCGACCGCATCGACCCGGATGCCGTCGATGTGGAATTCGCGCAACCAGTAGAGCGCGCTCGACAGCAGGAAATTCGCGACCTCGCGGCGGCCGTAATTGTAGATCAGCGTGTTCCAGTCGGGATGGTAGCCCTGCCGTGGGTCGGCGTGCTCGTAAAGCGCGGTACCGTCAAAGCGGCCGAGCCCGTGCGGATCGGTTGGGAAATGCCCGGGAACCCAATCCAATAGCAATCCAAGCCCGGCGCGGTGGCAGGCGTCGACAAAGGCGCGGAAATCGTCCGGCGTACCATAACGGCTGGTCGGGGCGAAAAGCGAGATCGGCTGGTATCCCCAAGAGCCATCGAATGGATACTCAGTGACCGGCATCAGTTCCAGATGCGTGAACCCCATTTCTGCTGCATAGGGAACGAGCTGGTCCGCGAGTTCACGATAGCTCAAATATCGCCCGTTTTCGGCCAGGTTGCGGCGCCACGAGCCGAGATGGACTTCGTAGATCGAGATCGGCGCCTGGCGATCGTTGCGCTCCCAGCGATCCGCCATCCAGCGCCCATCCTGCCACAGATGTCGCGACGGCTCGGCAATGATCGA
>VAZT01000316.1 GCA_005884825.1 Alphaproteobacteria bacterium | reverse complement strand
TCTCTGCCCACGGACGACGGTAGTTACGTTCGATCCATCGCCGAGCATGGTCGACCAGGTGCATGTAGTGCACGCCAGACGGGCAGGTTGTCATGCAAGCTAAACAGGAGAGACATCGGTCGATGTGCTTGACCGTATCGGCGATGACTTTGCCGGTGGCGAGCATGTCCTTAATGAGATAAATGCGCCCCCGCGGACTATCGAGCTCATCCCCGAGCAGGACATAGGTCGGGCAGGTCGCTGTGCAAAACCCGCAGTGGGTGCAGGTCCGCAGCACCTTTTCGGATTGTGCCGTATCGGGATCGGCAAGCTGTTCCGGCGTGAAATCGGTCCGCACCGGTTCAAGTCCCGTCGACGATGCGCCCGGGATTGAGAATCCGGCGCGGATCGAAGCCATCCTTGATCCGAGAGGTGAGCGCCGCGAGAGGCGGCGACTGCGGTTCGAATACCGGGACCGAGCGGCGCAACTCGGGCGAACCCTTGATCAAAGTGGCGTGCCCGGTGCCGCGCCCGTCGGCCCCGCGGATCGCGTCTCGGATCACCGTTGCGCCACCGTCCTCGGCTCCCGCGATCGCCGCCCAAAGGAGCCCGCCTGCCCAATCCAGATACCAATTGGTCTCAAGACGGCGCGAGATAGCCTCGGCCAGCTCGCCCCCCCGGCTGGGTGCGACCGAGACGCGCCAGATGGCGCGGTCTCCGAACCCGGCGAGCGGCAGGACATCGCGAACCGCTCGCCAGAGTGCGATGGACGCTTGGTCGTCTAGCGAGCTGGCTTCACAATCCGATCCCAATTCGGCCAAGAGCCGCTCGTCGTGCGGCGAGGCGACCGCGCGGCTCAGCGTTCGGACCGCGGCCAGCGCATCGAGCCCCCAGAGCATCACTGTCGAGAGAGCTTCCGGTCGCGGCAGCACTTTTACCGTGACTTCCTCGAGCGCGGCGAGCGTCCCGAAGGAACCGGCCATCAGCTTGCAAAGATCATAGCCGGTGACGTTTTTGACGACCTTGCCCCCGGCCTTGAAGACTTCGCCACGCCCGCTGACGCCGCGAAAGCCGAGGAAGTGATCGCGTGCCGCGCCCGCTTTGATGCGGCGAGGCCCCGAAAGATTGCAGGCTAACGCGCCGCCCAGGGTACGCTGGCCAGCAACAGCTTCGGGCAGGCCAAACAGCGCGCCCAAATCCGGTGGCTCGAAAGCGAGCATCTGTCCGGCCTCGGCAAGCGCGGCGTCGATTTCCTCGATGGGGGTTGCCGCGCCGGCGGTCAGGACCAGCTCACTTGGTTGGTAGTCCCGAATTCCTGCAAGACGAGACAAATCCAGCAGGCGCGGTAGCTGGAGGGGACGGCCGAACCCACGCTTCGATCCGCCGGCGACCACTTCGAGGGGCTCTTCGACGGCGAGCGCCTCGCCGACAGCATCGCGCAACTCTTCTAGATCGGCGGGGGCGAAGCGGCTCATTGCCCCCAATTGCTTCAAAAACGCGGCAGATCCGGGAACGGAAGCCGACCGGCATGGACATGAAGACGACCGAGCTCGGCGCAGCGATGCAGCTGTGGAAAGACCTTGCCCGGGTTGAGCAAGCCATCCGGATCGAAAGCGCATTTGAGGCGCTGCTGGTGCGCCAGGTCGCACTCGTCGAACATTGTTCCCATAAGGTCGCGCTTTTCGACGCCGACCCCGTGCTCGCCGGTAAGCACTCCACCGACTTCGACGCAGAGCTTGAGGATATCGGCACCAAAGGCCTCGGCACGCTCGACCTCGCCGGGCTTGTTGGCGTCGTAGAGGATAAGCGGATGGAGATTGCCGTCGCCGGCATGGAAGACGTTCGCGACCGAGAGTCGGTATTGCTCCGACAGCGTCCGCATCCGCGTGAGGACCTCCGCGAGCCGGGCGCGCGGGATCGTTCCGTCCATGCAGTAATAGTCGGGCGAGATCCGGCCGACAGCGGGAAAGGCGGCTTTGCGCCCGGACCAAAAGGCTAATCGCTCGGGCTCGTCACGGCTGGGCCGGATCGTAGTGGCGTCACGGTTGCGGGCGATCGCTTCAACCTTATCGATTAAGTGATCGACCTCCGCGGGCGCGCCGTCCAGCTCGACGATGAGCAATGCCTCGACATCGAGGGGGTAGCCGACCTTGACGAAGGCCTCGGCAGCATGGATCGCCGGACGATCCATCATTTCCATGCCGGCTGGGATGATCCCGGCGCCGATCACCTCGGCGACACAATTGGCGGCATCCTCGGTCGTCGGAAAACCGATCAGCAATGCCCGTGCCGTGGTCGGCTTGGGAAGAATGCGCACGGTGACCTCGGTAACGACCCCCAGCAACCCCTCGGACCCGGTCATGACACCAAGCACATCATAATTGTCGGCGTCGAGGTGCTTGCCGCCAAGTCGGATGATCTCGCCATTCATCAGCACCATTTCGATGCCGAGGATGTTGTTTGTGGTAAGCCCGTACTTCAGGCAATGCACGCCGCCGGAATTTTCCGCAACGTTGCCGCCGATCGTGCACGCGATCTGGCTCGACGGATCCGGGGCATAGTAAAAACCGGCGTGCTCGACGGCTTTGCTGATCGCCAGGTTGGTGACACCGGGCTGAACGACCGCGCACCGATCGTCGTAGTCGATTTCGAGAATGCGATTAAACTTGGCCATGCCGAGGAGGACGCCGTCGGCCAACGGCAGTGCACCGCCGGATAGCGAGGTGCCGGCACCGCGCGGCACGACTTTGATGCCGATTTCCTTGCAATAGCGCAGCACCGCCGCAACCTGTTCGACGGTCGAAGGCAGCACAACGACGAGCGGGAGCTGCCGGTAGGCGGTCAGCCCGTCGCTCTCATAAACCCGCCGCTCGGCCTCCGAAACGATGACGCCTTCACCCGGGACAATGCGGCGGAGCGCCCCCACGATGTCGGCGCGGCGCTCGATGAGCGCGGCGTCCGGCATCGGCATTCGCATCGGCAGGGATCCCGCGTCCCAGCTCAGCCCTGGCGGGCCTTGTACCGCGGATTGGCCTTGTTGATGACGTAGACCCGCCCCTTGCGGCGGACGATGCGGCAGCCCTTGTCCCGCTTCTTCAATGTCTTGAGCGAATTGACGATCTTCATACCCAAAGTCCATGACGAGGGCAGGAACATACGGAGCCCTCAGTGAGAAGTCAAACCCGCCGGAATCGGGTAGGCCTCACTTTGAATTGTGAACTGCCTTAGCGCTGCCCGCGTCGGATCGAGCTACGATTTGCCGGCGGCTCAACGCTATCTCGCTCCCTTTGCACGACCAGATCTTTGCCTCTGATCAGGGCGGGAACCATACCAATTGCGCCGGCTGTCAGAAATCCTCCTGCCACATACGGCTGACCAGCGTAGACCGAATATACTCCACCGCCGACAAGACCTAGAGCGACTAGGAAACCAAACCATAGACCGATGTTCGTGCTGTTTAGTGCTGACCGCTCCCAGCGGTGGCGGTGCTTTTGTTCCGCCTCAGCCATCGAGATAATGCGATCAGCCGCGCCGGCAATGATCATGTCATACTCGCGAAGATAATGATGGGGGCGGCAGTGGCCCGGAAAACTCAGCTACTTCATGCGCAATCCGAACCATTGATTGCCGAACGTGAACGCGCGTCTGTGGCCCGAGTTGCGCTTCGAGTTGGGAAAGCTCTTGATCAATTTCCTTGCGTACTATGGCCGGCAGATTTTCGGCCGAACTATCAAGGGATGGAGAGGAACCCGCTGTCTGAGAGGAGCTGCCGTCGCGTCGAGCCGAGGGCGAGTTTCTACGCCTCCTCGCCATTGGCGCGCCGCATCGCCGATCTTAGGTCATCGCCAACAGCAGACCAATCGCCTTTGAGCCCGCGCCCCCGATATCTTGGCGCCTCGATTTGCGATGAGTTCACGAGAGTAACGGCACCCAACCCGAGAATGAGGCCGGAAAAGAAGCCACCCGACGTTGAACGTCGACCGACAACCCCGCCTCTTCTCCCGCGCCTGCGGTGGTCTGCGCTCGCCACGGTTGGTTCCTCCATCATCGCCGAGGGCATAGAGTGCATCCCCTTCGGCCGTCGCGCAAGGTACTGTTGTAGCACAATATGGATAACGTTTCGTAGCCGCATGCATTCCCACGGCGTCGCGCATGTTGTGGGGCACCATAGACGCTGTCAGCCCGATGCCACCGCGGCAGAATTCTGGCCGCGACGGCGCGGTTCGGCTATCTCGTTACGACCAGAGAGGAAAGCCTTAATATTGCGTGCGGCCTGACGCAGTCGTTGCCGGTTCTCGACCAGGGCGATACGGACGAACCCTTCGCCATATTCGCCAAAGCCGACACCTGGCGATACCGCCACATTGGCCTGTTCGAGCAACAGCTTGGAGAACCCGAGGCTGCCGATCGCGCGGAAGGCGGGCGGGATCGGCGCCCACGCGAACATCGTCGCGTCGGGTGTCGGTACCTCCCACCCGGCTTGACGCAGCCCATCGATGAACACATCGCGGCGCGCGCGGTAACGCTCGCGGATTTCAGTGATACAGTCCTGCGGTCCGTTGAGAGCCGCGGTCGCCGCGACCTGGATGGGTGTGAACGCGCCGTAGTCGAGATAAGACTTGACCCGCGTCAACGCAGTGATCAATCGCGCATTGCCAACTGCGAACCCGATGCGCCATCCGGCCATCGAATAGGTCTTGCTCAACGAAGAAAACTCGACCGCGACATCCCGGGCCCCCGGCACCTCGAGGATCGAGGGCGGCGGCTTACCGTCGAAATAGATCTCGGCGTAGGCGATGTCGGACAGCACGACAATTTCGTGGCGCCGGCAGAACGCGACGATCTCTTCATAGAAACCAAGGTCGGCGGTTTGTGCCGTCGGATTGGCCGGAAAATTGAGCACGATGGCAAGCGGCGCCGGCACGCTGTGCCGCACCGCCTTTTTTAGCTCGCCGAGGAAGTCGAATTCGGGCCCCATCGGAACATGGCGTATGGAAGCGCCAGCCATGATGAAGCCGAAGGCGTGGATCGGATAGCAAGGGTTGGGGACGAGGACGATGTCGCCGGGCGCGGTGATCGCCTGCGCGAGATTGGCGAGGCCCTCTTTCGACCCGAGCGTGACGATAACCTCGCGCTCGGAATCGAGTTCGACCCCGAAACGCCGCGCGTAATAGCCGGCGCAAGCGCGTCGCAGCCCCGCAATACCGCGCGATACGGAATATCCATGGGTCTTGGGATTCTGGACCGCTTCGACGAGCTTGGCCACGATGTGAGGCGGGGTCGGACCGTCGGGATTTCCCATGCCCAGGTCAATGACGTCCCGCCCGGCCGCTCGCGCCTGGGCCTTCAATGCATTGACCTCGCTGAAGACGTAGGGGGGAAGGCGCTTGATGCGATAGAAATCCTCAGGCATAGCGTCTCGGCCGCAGGTGAATGGCCCCCTTTTAAGCCTGCAAGCCCTGTTTGGCGAGCGCTATACTAACGCGCGACGATTTGCTGCCCGGGTCAGCGTCACGGACAAAAGCGCAGGTCGTCGCGCTCGTTTTCGTAATCCTCCATAGCGCGATGAAGGACGTTGTCGGACGGCAAAGCACGCAGAGCTTGCGAGATTTCTTTGAGGGTCGCATCGTCGTAAGCGACTGGTTTGGGACATTTGCAGGAGGTGTCTCGCGCGACGGTGCAGCCGGTTAACACCAGAGCTGCGACAATCGCCGCAGCGTGGATCCGCGGTTTCAACAACACCCACATGTCGTCAAATCTATACCACGACCGACAACCCCTGCGCTGTCCCGATCGGCATCGTGGGTTGCTCTTGATTAAGATTTTGGCCCTACTATCAACGCTGAGGATTCTTCCACCAGCTGACGAGATCGGCGATCGTGCCGGCGAATCGGCTGCGATCACAATGGCCGATCCCTGCGACCGGGACCGCATCGGAACCGATGTTTCCATCGGTGTGCTGCCAGAGCGCCCATTTCGACCACCCGGGTGGACAAACTGGCCGCGAGCTGTAGGCCGGCAGCCAGAGCGGGCAGCGCGACAAGACATTATTGGGAAGACCGGTGCCTCGTTGGTCGGGCCCATAACGGTTTATATAAATCAACGGCATGGAGCCAGTCGCCATATGGAACCGAGCCGCCGCTTCGGCGGCCTGCGTCATCGTCACAGTGCCCCCGATCGCGTTCCGCTCGGCATCGAGCGCCAGCACCGAACAGCCTTCTGCAACGGATAGGAAATTCTCGATCTGGAGTCCCGGCGGCGAATCATCGAGGAAGTGATAGGCCCCAACCAGCAGTCCTGAGGCGGTAGCTGCCGCAAAGCGCTGAGCGAAGGTTACGTCAATCCTCTCCGAACCCTGCGTGGCCTTCAATATCACCGCCACGATTCCCGCCAATTTAGCCCGCGCAAAATCGACCGGTGCCTGCCAGTGGCTGAGATCGACCACGACATCAGACGTGATCGGCGGGATGTAGGGTGCGGACAACACTGGCAACAAACTCGGTTGTTCGCCGACAAAGATGGTCATTGTTGAAAACCTAGAATTGCTTGCTTGAATTGCGCCACGCCGTAGCCGCTACGAAAATATCGCCTCGAGCCAGAGGGCGACTCGCAGACGCAAGCTACCGCGATCGGTGGCCACACGAAGGTCCTCGAGTTGATCGACAAGCCATCTGCGGCCCTTGCATGACAGTGAAAACATGACATTGGCTGTCGGTTGGACGCCGAGGAAGGAGACGTATTCTGCGCGGGCAGCCATTTGTAATAACTTCGGCGGCGTTACCCGGGCCCTCATTGTCCGCTACGGAGACGTGCCGGGAAGCGAGCGGCGCCCCAAAAATCGGCAGCGCTAAGCGTAGCAGCCCCGAAGATAAAGCAACCCGGCGTGTAGGATCGGTCTGCGGGCATGCCAGAGTTGCCGCCGGATATTCGGCAATGACCTCGCGCGCGTCTCTGCCTTAGATCTCGGCCATAAGCTCTAGATTGCGTGAGCTTGGTCAACGGGCGTTATCCTTGTCGGACCCGGCGTCCAGGATATAACGCCGCCGATCGAGAAGCTCGCGAGCCTCATCAGAGGCATGTATCGCCGACTGAATGTCGACGTTTTTAGGCACAGGAGCGGCATCTTGTTTCGTTTCCGCCTTTGGCGGCTCTATTGGGGCTTCCTGTCGGGGCCGAGGAGGGGCTGCTTCGAACGTGGATTGATTGATTGGCTTGAGCTGCAGCCGAACAGCAAGAAGACGACCGCCAAGCACCACACGGGGATCATCTCGCCTTCGGGCGCTCGACAAACTGCAGCTGCAGATTATTGAGTCCCTTTTGGATATCCACCACTGCCGCTCGCATCT
>VAZT01000756.1 GCA_005884825.1 Alphaproteobacteria bacterium | reverse complement strand
TTCTGAATAGGTTTGGCTTAGTGACGTTTGACAACGAACGCCGTGTTTTGATCCTTTCCGGGGCGGCGATACCCCAGCCTTCGGTAAACAGCCCGCAAACAGCCCCACACTCCTCCTTCTCGGCTAGCGCGCTGCCGGGTATCACGAACCAAGGTACATCAGCTACTGCCGATCAGTTCCGCAGGGCACAACAGCCGTATTGGGGATACCCGCCTCCGCCACCAGAAAGAGGATCCGCCTTCGTTCAGCCGCATCAGTAATTCGTTATTCCTCAGCCGAGGGCCATGATCGGCCCGGACGCTTCCGGAAACCGTCGCGGGTGTGAAATGGTCGCCTTTGCTATTCTGGCGGATCAAATTCGTTGGAGAGACTGGGGGATTGGTCTTGTTGCTCTGCGCCATTGGACGACGGCTCATTAGCATTGCGAGCGCGATAGCGAACATCCGGTCGGGGGGAGGGTCTCACGGTGATTGGGAAAGCTAAACAGCCGGCTTCCCGCCGTCTGCAAGCCCAGAATGGTGCAGATGCCGACCAGCTACTCTGCAGCACCCGCTTTGGCTGGGTGCAGAGCGCGATAGCAGATTTTAGGGCACGAGGTGCATTGCTGCCCGGATTATTTTTTGCTGGGCTGCTGGCGCTAACGGGTTGCGACCGCCCCTCAACCCCTGCAACGCTCGAATCGCTCGGAACACCGAGCGCTCTGCAGTCGGCCGAGCCACGGGTCAACAGCGTAATCAGAGCAGGGCCGGATCGGTCGCCCATTTTTGAGTCCCGAGGCGTTCAAACCCTCGGTTCGAGCGCCGTGACGCAAGTGAGCACTGCAACCGAGCCCGGCGATATCACTCTCAACTTTGTCGATACCGATATCCGAGAAATCGTTCGTGTCGTGCTCGGTGCGACTCTCAAGCTCAATTACACAATCGATCCAAGCGTGCAGGGGACAGCATCGCTTGAGATTGGCCATCCGTTGCCCCGCTCGGCTTTGTTGCCGACGCTGGAGACGCTGCTGAACCAGAACGGGGCGACGCTGAGCGTCCGCGACGGCATTTACCGGGCGGTCCCGCTCGCCGCCGGCGCTGTCGAAGATTACCGCGGATACCAGCCGCAATGCTCTGATCATCAGCGGCGATCCAGCTGTGCGGCAAACGCTCTGGGGAATGATCCAGGCCTTCGACACCGATGTGCTCGCAGGTCAGTCCTATGCGTTGTTTCCCGCCGGTTCGAGCACTCCGGAAAAAGTTGCGGCGGAGCTGGAGAAGGTGTTCCGCGCCGAAGGTGAAGGAGTGCTTTCCGGAGTTGTGCGCGTCATCCCGATGCAGCGCGCCAATGCGGTACTCGTCGTCTCGAATAATCCGCGCTATATCGATGATGCGCGCCGCTTTCTGGGTCTCGAACGACGCGCCGAGGATGCAACGGCGCGCGCGTGGCATGTTTACTACGTGCAGAATGGCCAGAGCAGCGATCTGGAGAACCTGCTTCAGCGGGCGTTTACCCCGGGCCATGTATCCGCGACGCCTGGGCCACCCGGCACCACAGCCCCCGGCGCGGAGCCGCTCAGAATGGCTAGCGCGGGAGGCGCTGCGGGAGACAGAACCGGGGGAGCAGGATCCGGACCGCAAGCCGGCGGCAGAACCGGCGGCAGAACCGGCGGCATGACCACCGCTCAGACAGCAGGAACAGCGGCAGGACCGGGACAACAGGAGGCGCCCAACCCCGCCGCCGAACCCCTATCGGCGCCGAGCGAGGCGCAGGGTGCTACCGGCATCCGGATCATTGCCAATCGCCGCAACAATGCATTGCTAATTTACGCCACACCCAGCGAGTACGCCGTTATCGAGGGAATGCTGCGGAAGATCGATATAATTCCGCTGCAGGTCCTGATCGAGGCGACGATCGCCGAGGTAACGCTCAACGATTCGCTTAATTATGGCACCCAGTTTTACCTGGGCAATAAGTTCGCCGGCGCGTTAACTCAAGCCGGTCCGGCCGCGACAACCGCAACCACAACTAGCGGTACTGCGACACCGAATGTATTCACCGTAGGCGGCGTTCCAACGGCGATCGGAAGCAACTTTCCGGGCTTCGTCCTTGCTAATGGAATACGCGAGGTCATCAATGCCCTGGCCGATGTGACACAGATAAAAGTGTTATCTGCGCCACAGTTGATGGTTTTGGATAACGAGCCGGCTCGGCTGCAGGTTGGATCCTTGGTCCCGGTCCTCACTCAGAGTCAGCAGAGCACGATTTCGCCTGGTGCACCGATCGTCAATAGCATCGATTACCGGGATACGGGGGTCATCATGCTGGTGACGCCGAGGGTTAATTCGGGGGGGCTTGTCACGCTCGATATCTCGCAGGAGGTCAGCAATGTTTCCAGCCAGACCACAGGCAATATCAATTCGCCGACCTTCGATCAGCGGCTGATTCGCACGCGGGTCGCGGTTCAGGATAGTCAAACCGTTGGAATGGCCGGGTTGATCCGCGATGCCGATACGCAGGGCAATGCCGGCATCCCGGTGTTGAAGGACATACCAGTTCTCGGGAGCTTGGTCTCAAGCCAGACCAGCAACAGAGTCCGGACTGAATTGCTGGTTTTGATCACACCGCATGTCGTGAAGGACCAGCGTGATGCGCGCGCTCTCACTGAAGATCTCCGCAATAAGCTTGTGGCTGCGGGCCTTGTGCGCCAGGAACTCCAGCGCAAGCCGCCTCGCGGTTTGCCTAACCCGAACCGGTACTGATTCGCGTTGCGCGGCAATATTCCAGAC
>VAZT01000315.1 GCA_005884825.1 Alphaproteobacteria bacterium | reverse complement strand
GTAGAGAGGCAGGATATCGAGAAAGGTCGGCTGAAACTCGAGGAGGAGTGCCTTGACGATCGCGACGTGCGGCTCATAGAGAAAATCGCCGACCCGCATTTCATCGTTGTACATTGGATTATTAAAGGTCGTGACGGTGTAAGACACTTCCGCGATGAACATGACGAACAAGAAAATGTGAGCGACATAAAGCTGCCAGGCGCGGCCGAGAACCCTCGCCGTCGCATATAACGTTCCTTGCGAGACGAGCGTCTGCCCATATACGAGAGCGGCGGTGTAACCCGAAATGAAGATGAAGACCTCGGCGGCATCGAAGAATTCGACTGCCTGGATGGTAAAGTAGCTGAGGATATTCTCCGGGATGTGATCGACGAATATAAATATCAGCGCAAGACCACGAAAAAAATCAAGGCGGAGATCGCGCGACGGAGCAGGCACCGGCGGGCTCGAAAAACTGCAGCGTTATCGCAGCGCGTGCAATGTTAGCCTAGCGAAAAGCTACGACCTCGTCCATTCGAGCAGGCCCGCCAGCCGGGGCGATCAGCGGAGGCCGGAGGTCGCCGTGAAGGATGCCTCGGTCTTCTGCCGGATTTCGTCGAGCGAGACGTCGGGCGCCAGTTCGGTCAACCGCATCCCCGAGCTGTCGATCGTGAAGACGCCGAGATCGGTGATCACCATGTCGACCACACCCTTGCCCGTCAGCGGCAGCGTGCAGCGATGCAGCAGTTTCGGCTCGCCCCGCGCGGTGTGCTCCATCAGCACGATGACCCGCTTCACCCCGGCGACGAGGTCCATCGCGCCGCCCATACCTTTGACCATGCGGCCAGGGATCATCCAATTGGCGAGGTCGCCGTTCTCCGCCACCTGCATAGCCCCGAGGATCGACAGGTCGATATGACCGCCCCGTATCATGCCGAAAGATTGCGCGCTGTCGAAATAGCTCGTCGACGGCAACTCGGTGATCGTCTGCTTGCCGGCATTGATCAAGTCCGGGTCCTCTTCTCCCTCAAACGGGAATGGGCCCATGCCGAGCATTCCGTTCTCGCTTTGCAGCTGAACCGTGATACCCGGCGGAATGAAATTCGAGACCAGGGTCGGGATACCGATGCCGAGATTGACGTAGAAGCCGTCCTCGAGCTCCGCCGCGGCGCGGCGCGCCATCTCGTCGCGTGACCAAGCCATTCCGCCTTTCTCCTCTGCCTCAACTGCCCCGCTTGCGGACGGTGCGCTGCTCGATGCGCTTCTCGTATGATGGGCAGCGCACGATGCGTTTGACAAAAATGCCGGGCGTGTGGATGTGGTCCGGGTCGATCGCGCCCGGCTCGACCAGATGCTCGACCTCGGCAACGGTGATCTTCGCGGCCGTCGCCATCACCGGGTTGAAGTTGCGCGCGGTCTTCCGGTAGACGAGGTTGCCTTCGCGATCGGCTCTCCAGGCATGGATGACTGCAAGATCAGCCACCAAACCACGCTCCATAACATAGCTCTCCCCGTCGAAGTCGCGGATTTCCTTGCCCTCCGCCACCAGCGTGCCGGCACCTGTCTTGGTAAAGAATGCCGGAATGCCGGCGCCCCCAGCCCGTATCCGCTCGGCTAGAGTGCCTTGGGGATTGAATTCGAGTTCGAGCTCTCCGCTGAGATAAAGATCGGCGAAGAGCTTATTTTCGCCGACGTAAGACGAGACCATCTTGCGGATCTGGCGACTCTCGAGGAGCAGCCCGAGCCCGGCCCCGTCGATGCCGGCGTTGTTGGAAATGACAGTCAGGCCACTGACTCCGGATTCCCGGATCGCGGCGATCAGCGCCTCGGGAATTCCGCAAAGGCCGAACCCGCCCGACATAACCGTCATGCCGTCCTTCAACAGGCCGGCGAGCGCGGCATGGGCGTCGGGGTAGACTTTCTCCATCGTGTACTCCTGCGCTGAGCGGGCGACGGATCATAACGGTTCCGTCAATTTCGGCCACCTTGCCGCAGCGGGTCTCCCATCCCGCCGAGCCGTCGTCGAGTTGCGGCGTCTACGACGCCACTCACATTGAGACCGTTCTGCTTTTGAAATCGCGCGACTGCGCCGGCTGTGGCCGAATTGTACTCACCATCCTGTTCGACCGAAATCTTCGCGGCCGCGAGCGCGCGTTGGACGCTCTTGACATCGTTTCCCCGCATCGGCGGATCGGACGGCTTCAACAGGCGCGGCGGACCTACGGCACTCTCGGTCCCATCGAACCAAGCACTAACGTCGTTTTCATTGATCGTGATCCAATTGCTCGGTGCAGAGGTCAGATGGAATTGGAGCCGCGGTGTCCCGTCCGGCGCCGTTCCCTCGACCCCAATTTCACGGAGCACTGGGAGGTATTCGGCGAACGGTATCCCGCCGCTCAGTTTCGGGATTGCGTCAAACCCCCGGACCGACAGGTCTCCCGAGGCAGTGTAACCCTTCGGTGCGACCGGCGAACCGTGGGCTTCGGCCGTCAAATCCACCCCGACCCCCTCGGTGTCGATCGCGGCGTTATGGATGTGGAAAGTCGGGTTGAGCATTGCCGCCGCCCCAAGCGCCTGCTGAAGAGCCTGCTGTTTGTTTGCTTCACTCTCGCTCTCCCCCGATACCCGCTGGTCGGTCGCGGTGGTGAGGGCGTCGAGCAGGTTCCTCAGCGCTTGCGTGCTGAGGTCGGCGACCCCGAAATCGAGCACCACCCGGCGAGGCACCTTCCAGTTCTCGAGCAGCGATGGCGCGAGGTCGAGGCCCTCGTGGCTAATGCTGAACCGTAGCGCCGCCTGTTCCGTGTCGAAGCCCGTGACCTCCGTGGTGCTACCCGCTTTCGCCAGGGCTATGAGCGTCTCGCCGGTCACGCTCCTGACCGTCAAACCTTCCAACGCTAGTTCACCCCGTATCGTGCTGAAAGGTTCCGAAATTGTCGAGAGGGTCACCAGGAACGCGGAGGCGCGGGTTTGTGGTGATTTGCTGTCGTCAGCTTGCAGTTGGTCGATCGCGTGGCGCAGCTTGTCGAGTTCGTCCAGCCTTGGACCGGCGCTTCTACCGGTGAAGGCGATCCGATCGATCGTGCCGCCGACAGGACCCTGCGGCAGAAAGTATTCTATCCCCTTGACCTCGAATTCAACCGGCCCGCTCCACCCGCCACTCGGCTCGGCAACGAGCTTGGAGGACATCGAGAGCGGTCCGAGGCTGACCCATGTCCCGGTTTTGGGATGATCGATCCGCGCGCTCGCGATCTCGATAAGAGTTTCCCGGCCGCGCCCCGACTCGGCCTCCACCACCGCATCTGCTCTCGCACCCGTCAGGGTGATCTTGGTTTCGGTGCCGTCGACCTCCCTGAGCATCATGTTTTTCGGCAACGTAAGCGCAAGCTCGATCAGCTTGCCCTCGTCTTTTCGGGCGATCTCACGAATTTCGATGCGATCGAGAAGGAGCTGCCCGGGTTGTGGCGTGTTCAACGACAGCCGAGCATTCTCGACGGTCGCCAGCAAAACTTCGCCGTCGCGCCGGACTTCGTAAATATCCGAACCGACCCATTCGAGCGCGCCGTTCGAGCTTGGTCCGAGTCGCCCGAGAAACGCGTCGATCTCGGTCCTGAAACGATCGATATCCGGCTCGGCCGCTCGCGCCGATGCCGAAAGGAAGAAAGCCGCCAAAGTCGCGGCGAGCGCAAGTCTGCGCCGCGAAACTGAACTCATGAGCTGATGTCCCATACGCCTCCAACCCGCTTCAGATATGATATCGCGTTGCCGTCGCCGGACCCATGCGCCCTGTCGGGACAGGCGAACCGGCTCACCATATCGATCGCGGCGTTAATAGAATGTCTGCGCACCCGGGGGAATTCATTGAGGGAACGCACAGCATCCCTCAAGATAGGGCTTCTCTGGCACGCTATCTCGCACGGCGTGGCATCGTGCTCGGACCGGGCCTGCCGCGGCAGTTTGCCGGCGGCTACGGAAATCTCAACTATTTGATCGAGATTGACGGCGAGCCGGCGGTATTGCGCAGGCCGCCGCCCGGGCCGCTGCCGTATGGCGGCAACGATATGGCGCGCGAATACCGCATCCTCTCGTCCTTGTGGCGGGAGTATCCGCTGGCGCCGCGGGCGATGTTGTTCTGCGACGAGGCAAGCGTGCTCGGCGCGCCGTTTCAGATCATCGAATACCGTCCTGGAATGGTGATCCGCGACACTCTGCCGCCGGACTTGGCCGGCCGGCCGGAAATCGGCGATTTGCTGAGCCGACAATTGGTCGAGGGCCTTGCCGCTCTGCATGCCGTAGACCCGGCGCAAGTTGGCCTGGATAATCTCGGGCGTCCGGTGGGGTTCCTCGCCCGAACCGTCGACGGCTGGGCGGCTCGCGGCGCTGCCGTCGCAGATCCGATCGATCCTCTCGCGTTATCAGAGGTGGTTGATTGGCTCCGCCGCCGGGTGCCGGCGGATATGCCGCCGAGCCTTATCCATTCCGATTTCAAGCTCGACAACATGATCCTGATTCCGGAAACGCTCGGTCCGGTGGCCGTGATCGACTGGGATATGGGGACACGCGGTGATCCGCTGTGGGATCTGGCGGTAATGTTGAGCTACTGGGTCGAACCCGAGGATCCCGCGTGCCTCCACCGCGTCCGGCAAATGCCGACCGCGCAGCCCGGGTTCTGGCGCCGTAACGAAGTCCTCACAGCTTATCTGCGCCTCAGCTGCCGCGCAGTCGGTGACTTCACGTTCTATCGCGTCCTATCGTTATTTCGCTCGGCTGTCGTTTTTCTTCAACTTTATGATCGGTTTCGCCGGTCGCCTGGGCAGAACATGAGAGGCGCGGAGTTCGATACACTCGGGCGCGGGCTCATCGACCATGCCTTCGAAATCACCCGCGGGCGTGCCGAGTAACCGACGCCGAATCCAGATACGCAACCTTTCCCTCGGCCCGCTCGAGAGCGCGGAGCTAGGTTAGAATGTAAACGGCGGCGCTACACATCTCGGAACATGTGATGCTGTTTAACCCGATTTGATCGCATAGTAATCGTCTTCCGGAGCTATCCGGTTACGTTACCAATCTCTTTGATTTTCCTGCGGAATTTAGCTGCTTCTCGTCCGGTTAATAATATATGAACGCCGCCGGTTTGGGAGGATAGCCGCGCCGATGTTCGTGCTTTGCGAGCAATGTCCGCTCCGGCGAAGAACTTTGTTCAGACCCTTCTCGGAGCACGAGCTCGGCTTCATCACAGAGATGAAGACAGACCACATCGTCGTTGCACCCCGCGCCGACATCATCCGAGCGGATGAGGTAGGGGGGCCAGTCTACACGCTCTTCGAAGGATGGGCGATCCGCTACCACCGCCTCCCGAACGGCGCCCGTCAAATCCTCGATATTGTACTTCCGGGCGATACGGTCGGCATGGCCTCGGCGGTGTTGGGAACGGTCAAACACTCCGTTCAGGCGATCACCACGGCCACTCTCTGCGTTCTGCAAGGCCGGGGTTTCTCGGATTTGTTCGCCGGTCACCCGGCGCTAGCGCTGAATGTCCTGCAAACGCGGGTCGAGGAGGAGCAGCGAATGGATGTTCGGCTTTCGCTGCTCGGGCGCAGCACCGCGGAACAGCGGATCGCCCATCTGATGCTCGAAACTTTCGACCGGTTGCGCCAACGCGCCATGGTCAATGGCGGCTCGACCTGCCCCTTCCCGTTGCAGCGGCGCGATCTGGCCGACGCTGCCGGCCTGTCGCGTGTCCATGTCGCGCGAACGCTCGAGGCGCTTCGCGAGCGCCGGCTGGCCGAAATCCAAAACGGCACACTCGTCATTTTCGACCGGCCGAGGCTGACCGAGCTTGCCGGCTATGTCCCACTGGCGACAGCGGCGGGCAGAAGAGCACTACTGTAGCGACTGCGGATATCTCAGCCGCGATGATCGCGGCTGAGCAAGGTGCGCGCGATCAGCTCGTCGAGACTGGTCAGTCGAAATGGCTTGGCTAAGAAGGGAAAAGGATGCTCCGAGCAGGTCTCGATGTAATGGGGATCGCCGCTCGTGAGGATGGTTGGGACGCCCAGCTTTGAGGCGTACTCGGCGAGCGAATTTCCTTGCTCGCCACTCATCAGGCAATCGACCAGGGCGAGATCGACCGGCTCGCTCGCCAGAGAGAGCCGCGCCTGCTCCGCCGATGACGCGCATGTCAATCGGTGCCCCAGGGTAACGAGAAACTCCGATACGACTGATTGCACGTCCGCGTCATCTTCTACGAACAGGATATGCGCCATGGGCTGACGTCCAGCATGAATGGATGACCACAATGTAGCGCGAGAGCTACATATGTTAAAGCGACGATTTACATTTGTCCGCGGGAATTGATCGGCAGCTCGTCTCCCGCGCTGCCGACAACACAGCCCGGCCCAACAAAGTCCTTGCATCCGCAACGCCTTGGTCCGAAATTGCCGGGAGGCTGGGGTGCTGGCCGGCCGCGCAGTCGATTTTTGCGCAGCCGGGCCGGCTGAGATCAGACCCACTGAACCTGGCCGGGCTTGCCCGGCGAAGGGAGTCCGCCATCACCGCGTCCG
>VAZT01000755.1 GCA_005884825.1 Alphaproteobacteria bacterium | reverse complement strand
CGCGCGACAGACCCCACAATGCAATGACCGTAGGGATGACAAAACTGTACATCTGTACGTCGAACGCATCGAGCGCCCAGCCGCCAAAGCAGGCGCCCATCGTCCGGCGCTCCTTGGCGTTCAGTTCACCGAACCAGCCAAGCATCGCGCTCCTCCACTTGATTGTCCCCGTCGGCGCGCGACTGGCGGCCGGCGGTTTACCTTTCGACGGCGATGTTAGCACGCTTGTGTCTTGTTGCCATAGGCGCGAGCAGCGGGTCTCTTCTTGATTTAACTTGGTATTGTCGGAGTCTCTTACAGTAATGGAACGGCCTGGGGCCCATTTTGGGCGGCTTGCCGCCATGCGATATCCCTCCGGTGTCGGAAATTTTTACAGCAATTTCATGATGGCTATCGCTTGATTCGGCGTGAGCTCCTCTCGAAGATCGCCTTTGGGCCCCTGGCGGGTGTCGGAATATTTTACGGACCCAATGGCAAGGACCGAGCCTCTGGATTGATCTCCTGAAGATTTAACGTTAATTAAGGCTAGCATGGGATTTGCATAACTTTGTGGCAGCGCGAACCAGCGACTTTTCCGACCTTGAGGAGGGGTTCATGCAAGGCTACACCAAAATTAGTTTAGGAGCGGCGATCCTGGTGGGTGTGCTGACCGTGCAGCCAGCGTTAGCCGACCCATTCTTTTTTAGCACCGGCAATCCAAACGGACTGATGGCGACAGCGTCTCGGCCGGATGTCCCGCCCGGATCGGAGATCGAGTCAGCGGACGATTTCATTCTTAGCAGTCAGACTAAGATCACGAGCGCTACATTTACCGGGCTTCTTCCCTCAAACGCGCCCCTCAGCAGCATTAGCGACGTCGTCGTCGAGATTTATCGCGTCTTCCCGAAAGACTCGACCAACCCGCCGGACGGCCGGGTGCCGACCCGGGTAAACTCCCCATCGGATGTCGCGTTCGACAGTCGCGATTCGGCTGCCGCCACGCTGAGCTATACGCCGACGATATTGAATTCGTCGTTCACCGCGGCCAATTCCGTATTGAACGGCATCCATCCGTTGCCCACCGTCAAAACCGGGGGCGAGGGTCGCGGCTTCGCCCAAGACATAAGACGAGGCTTCGCGCCTCGCTTTGGTCGCCACCTAGCCAATGGGTTTGGGCGCGGGTTTGCGCATGCCGGCGGGTTTGGTCAGCGGACCGTTGGCTTCGCCCATGCCGGCGGGTTCGGCCATCGATAGCCTGTGGCCCAAGCCCCGGGGCCTCGAGAGAGGCGCTCATCGCTGCGGCGCCGATAGAGGAGCACCGGGTTTTCGAGTTCATCGGCCGTTTTGCGCGTGGAAATCGATCGTCAATCAGCGGCTCGCACCTTGACGTAAGACCCGGGGGCGTCCTCGATGGGTTCGAGCTCGCCGTCGCCGGGGTGCCGCGCCGGCACCTCGCCGCCGCCGTATTGGGAAATCCAGCGCTCCCATAGCGGCCACCAGGAATCGGAGCGGGCGGTCGCGGTGGCGAGCCATTCTTCCGGTGTCGGCGGGTTTTTTTCATTCTCCCAATGGCAGTATTTACCGCCCGGCGGGTTTACCACGCCGGCGATGTGGCCGGAGGCGGACAGCACGAATTTGACCGGCCCGCGATAGATCTGCGTGGCGGCATAGGTCGACCGCCACGGCGCGATGTGGTCCTCGCGCGTCGACAGCAGAAAGGACGGCGTCTTAATCTTCCGCAAATCGATCGGCACGCCGTCCAGAGTGATGCCGCCGGGTTTCACCAGCAAGTTCTCCTGGTACATATTGCGCAGGTAAAAGCTGTGCATCGCGGCCGGCATACGCGTCGAATCGGCATTCCAGTACAAGAGGTCGAACGGGAAAGGCGATTTGCCGAGCAAATAATTGTTGACCACGAACGACCAGATTAGATCGTTGGCGCGCAGCATGTTGAAGGTCGTCGCCATTTCGCGGCCTTCGAGATACCCCCTGGTGTTCATGCGCTCTTCGAGCGCGGAAAGCTGCTCCTCGTCGATAAACACCGAGAGCTCGCCGGCTTCGGCAAAATCCACCATGGTCACCAGATAGGTGGCGCTCTTGATCCGGTCGTCGCGCTTGACCGCCATATAGGCCAGCGTGCTGGCGAGCAGGGTGCCGCCCAGGCAATAACCGATCACATTGGCGTCGCGCTCGCCGGTCGCCTGTTCGATCGCATCGAGTGCATCGAGCGGCCCTTCCAGCATGTAATCGGTAAACGTCTTGGCAGCGAGATGCTCGTCGGGGTTGACCCAGGAGATCACAAATACGGTGTGGCCCTGCGACACCGCCCAGCGGATGAAAGAATTACTGGGCCGCAGATCGAGAATGTAAAATTTATTGATCCACGGCGGGATAATCAGCAGCGGCCGGCGCTTCACGGTCTCCGTCATCGGCTCATACTGGATGAGCTGCATCAGGTCGTTCTGATAAACCACCTTCCCCGG
>VAZT01000314.1 GCA_005884825.1 Alphaproteobacteria bacterium | reverse complement strand
TCCAAAGTCGGTCTCCGATGCCGCGGGAAAGCCGACTTCGATCTCTTTGAAGCCGAGCCGCACCAATAGCTCGAACATCCGGCGTTTACGGTCCGGCCCCATCGGCTCGACCAAGGCCTGATTCCCGTCGCGCAGGTCGACGCTGCACCACAGCGGCGCGCGGTCGGTGACCTGCGCCGGCCAGCGGCGGTCGGGCAGATCGATGGTCGGAAAGGGGCGGTATTTGTGGATAGGCATGCTGGTCATCGAAAACTCCTGGTCGCAGCTCACCACCGAACCCGGCGGCTGCGTTGTTGAAATCGGTAAAGGATTGCGGCCGGCTGGCCTAAAAGCCACCGGCCGGTGGTAAGTCGGCGACCTAAACGCAGTTCTGCACCCGCCGGGGGAGCGGCTGGAACCCGGAAGGCCTCGTTTGAATCAAGAAGAGACATCAGCATCAGCGAGCGCGAAAATTCCCGAGCTGGGACGGGCGACGACGGCGGCTCGGCGTCCCTCAGGACGCCGAGCGGCTAAGTCGAAGCTCGTGGCGCTGGCTATGCATCGCCGCCTGCCTTAACAGAATCGTATCCCAAGGTCAACCGGAAGTCAGTCGCTAGCCAAGCCGGCGGGTACCGGCCTAATTCGGCCAAAACCGGCCGCTATGCGGGAGAGAGGGGCCACCTTGCCAGAAAAATGCTGCGCGGTTGCGATCATGGCCAAGGCGTCGGTCGCCGGGACCGTCAAGACCCGCCTCGTGCCGCCCTTGACCCCGGAGGAGGCTGCCGAGCTCAACACTTGCTGTCTGAGGGATGTCGCGGAGAACATTGTGGACGCGGCGAAACAGGCGCCGATCCAGGGTTTTGCCGCGTATTCTCCGCTGGGCTCCGAGTCCTTCTTCGATGACGTGCTGCCCGTCGGCTTCAAACTGCTGCCGCCGAGGGAACCGACAATCGGGCGCAGTCTGTTCCATGCGGCGCGCGACCTTTTTGCCGCGCGCTACAGCTCGGTTTGTCTCGTCAACGCCGACAGCCCAACTTTGCCGACCCAATTCCTGGTCGAGACCGTCCTCCGGCTGCGGGAACCGGGTGATCGCGTCGTCCTCGGACCGGCCGCGGATGGCGGCTACTACTTGATTGGGTTGAAGCAGTTCCACCGGCGGCTGTTCGAGGAGATCGATTGGAGCACCGAGCGGGTGTTCCGGCAGACGCTCGCTCGAGCCGGCGAGATCGGGGTCACGGTCGCGCCGCTGCCCGAATGGTACGATGTCGATGACGAGGCGACGCTTGCAGTGCTTGCCCGCGAGATTGGACCGTGCCGGAGCAGGGCAAGCCCGTATCTCAACGGCTATCGGGCGCCCAGCACGGCGGCCTTTCTTGAGAAGCTGGCGACAGGGAATGGCGGGATCGAGCGCCTGTTCGGCCGTGCCGACCCTCCTGCGTTCCCTCCCCCGCCGCCACGGGAAGACTAAGTGGGCGCGCGAACGGCACGGTCGAAGCTTCTGTTCCTTGCCGGCCTGCTGCTCGCGAGTTCGGCAGGCGGGCTGGCCGCCCAGTTCGACCGTGATCTGCCTGCCTTTGTCGTCATCGCCTTGCTCCAGGGAGCCGTGTGGGCGGTTGCTGCATCTGTCGTCCTTTGCGGCCGCGATCCGCGGCCCGCTTTGGCCCTGATTCTGGGAACGGCGGTATTGCTGCGCCTGATCGCCCTCGCGGCGCCGGTTTTTCTGTCCGACGACATCAACCGCTACATCTGGGACGGGCGGGTCCAGGCCGCCGGGATCAATCCTTATCGCTACACTCCCACCGATCCCGAACTCGAGCCGCTGCGGGACCCGCTGATCTTTCCGAACATCAATCGCAACAATTACGCGCCGACGATCTACCCGCCGGTTGCCCAGATCCTGTTTTTGGCAGCGACCCGATTTGGCGAGACGGCGCTCGCAATAAAATTCGTGTTTGTCACGATCGAGGCCTTCGGCATCTGGACCTTGCTGATCATCTTGCGGGCCACCGGGCGGCCGCCGGAGCACATCCTGCTCTACGCCTGGCACCCGCTGCCGGTATGGGAGATTGCCGGCTCGGGCCATATCGACGCGGCGGTCGTTACATTTACCGCTCTGGCGCTCGCCGCCGCCGTCGGCGAAAGGCGCCTCTGGTCGGCTGTGGCGCTCGCCGCCGCGACATTGGTAAAATTTTTCCCGCTGGTTCTGGCGCCTGCGCTGTGGCGCCCGGCACGGTCAAACTTTGGCGATTGGCGATGGCCCGCCGCCTTCGTCGCCGTAATCGTTGCCGCCTATCTCCCCTTTATCGGCGTCGGGTCGCGGGCTTTGGGGTTTCTGCCCGGCTATGTCGCCGAGGAAAATTTCGGCTCAGGCGGCGGTTTCTGGCTCCTTGGCATGGCCCGGCGCGCCATTCCTATACCGCTGGCAGCCTATCTCGGCCTGGCGGTGAGCGTCATGGCCGGGCTGGCGATCGGTGCTCTGCGCCGGCGCCCGGAGCCGCGCTCGGGCCTGCACTGGGCGATGGCGTCGGGCACGGCGGCGCTATTCTTTGCCTCACCCCATTATCCCTGGTATTTCGTCTGGCTTGTCGCGCTGTTGACCGCCGCGCCATGGTGGCCGGCCTGGTGGCTCACTCTCGCGGCTGTCCTGCTCTACTGGGACCAGAAGACCGGCAGTATCCCGTCTTGGGTGGGGTTCACTCTGTACGGCGGCTTTGTGATACTCTGCGCCGTCGATACTGTCTGGCGAACCATTTCCAAAACAAGGTCCGGAGCACGGCGTGCCATTGACCGCGCAACCTAGACCCGACCCGCGGCGCTATTTCGAAGCCGTCGGCGACGCGCGCGGCCAGATTGCCGAGCAGGAGCCGGTCTGCCTTTACATCGAGACGACCAATCGCTGCAACCTGTTGTGCGAAACCTGCCCGCGCACGTTCGAAGATCTCGAGCGGCCAGCCGATATGAGCTGGCAATTGTTTACTCGGATCGTCGACCAATTTCCGCGCATAGCGCGGGTTGTTCTGCATGGCGTGGGCGAGCCGATGATGGTCAAGGCGCTGCCCCGTATGGTGCGTTATCTGAAGGAGCGCGGCACCTACGTGCTGTTCAACACCAACGGCACGTTGCTGACCGAGCGCAAGGGGAGAGAGCTGATCGCCGCGGGCCTGGACGAGTTGCGGGTGTCGCTCGACGCCGCCGAGCCCGAGACCTTTCGCGCGGTGCGCGGCAAGGACATGTTCGGCCGGATCGTCCGCAACGTGCGCGCCTTCACTGGACTGCAGCGCGCCGAAAACCTTGAGCGCCCATTGGTATCGCTGTGGCTGACCGGGCTCAAAGAGACAATCGACCAGTTGCCGGAATTTGTCCGTCTGGCGCACCGCATCGGCGTCCCGGAGATCCATCTTCAGCGGCTGGTCTTTACGCCTGATGGGATGGGCTTGGCGCGCGCCCGCTCTGCGTTGTTCGAAAAGCTCGAAGGCGACGAGCCGAGGCGGCTCGAGGAAGCCGCCGCCATTGCCGAAACGCTCGGGGTCCGCTTCAACGCCTCGGGCGCGACCGAGCCCGGCACCAGCCTGAAGCGCGCAGCGGACGACCAGCCATGGTCGCTGTGCCGGCGGCCCTGGACATTGATGTACTTTACCGCGCATGGCCGAGCGATCCCGTGCTGTATCGCGCCGTTTTCGATGCGCGGCTATGACAATTTCACTTTGGGGGATGCAACCCAGGAGAGCCTTCGGCAGATCTGGAACGGGCCGCGCTACCAGGAATTCCGCCGCGCATTGCTGAGCGATAAGCCGCCGGCGGCTTGTGCCTCTTGCGGCGTCCGCTGGAGCCTGTAAAGAGCCGCGCCGCGCGCATCGCCGCGATCATCCCGGTGCTCGACGAGGAGGGGGCGATCGGCCCGGTGCTCGCGGCGATGCCGCGCGACTGGGTCGACCAAGTCATCGTCGTCGACGGCGGCAGCCGCGACGGTACGATCGCAGAGGCGCGCGCCGGCGGAGCAACGGCGCTTGTCGAGCGGGAGCGCGGCTATGGCCGGGCCTGCGCCAAAGGGGCTGCTGCGGCGATTGCGGACGGGGCGGAGATCCTCGTTTTCCTCGATGGCGACGGTGGCGACCGGCCCGAGGCGATCCCGAGCCTGGTGCAGCCGATCCTTAAGGACGAACAGGATTTCGTGATCGGCTCGCGCCCCCGTGACAGTATGGGAGCCCATCAGGCGCTGGCCGGCCGCGCGATTGGCGCTGCGATCGGTCTTTTCTACGGGATGCGCTTTACCGACATGTGCGCTTTCCGGGCGATCCGCGCCGATGCGCTGAGCCGGCTCGGCATGCGCGAGATGACCTATGGGTGGAATCTCGAAATGCAGATGCGGGCGGCGCGCGCCGGCCTGCGCATACAGGAGCTCCCGGTGCCGCACGGCCGCCGCCTCGCGGGGAAATCCAAGGTCGCGGGTACCATCCGCGGCACCGTCAAAGCCGGGGTTCGGATTCTCGCCACCTTCGCCCGCATCGTCCGCGAACCTCGCTGACGCGAAGCCGGCCGATGACCAACGACGAGAATTCGCGGAACGGCGTTAGTGACGCGGACCACACCCGTGGCTGGGCCAGAGTGCCAAGCGTCTGCAAGATTGCGGGGTACGCTCGGTTCGGCGACGAATCCACGGACGGCAATCGCGGCCGAAGGGTGCGGGCGCGCCACACTGGCTCGTGATGGCCGAGCGGAACCGAGGGACGGGCCCAGTAGGGCGGGTCTCGGAGGCGCACGGTGGGCCCGAGATGGCGCAGCCGCCCGACCGGGTTGTCGCTCGCGATCGACCAGCGGTCGATGTCGGCTTGCGGGATCTCTCTTCGTCGGCCCTGAACGCGCCTTGGGTCCGGAAATATGAAGATCTTCGGCCGGAAACACGAGTGGGTTGCGGCCCGAGCCCTCCCTGAAGATTCTTTTGCGGTAGTGTGAAAAGGTTCACACTCCGTGGCACCACCTGCGTGCACCCTCCGGGCTCGGCATGGTTAACGGAAACATACCGGAACGGCATGGACCAAAATGTTGACAGGGGGAGTCATGAGGCAGATCGGCAGAAGCACCGCGCTCAGCATAATGGTTGTAGCGACCGGAATCGCGGTCTTCACCAGCGAAGCTGTGTGGCGAGCGGCTCGGGCAGACCGCATTCAGCGCATCAACGCCCGTGTCGTCGCTGTAAACATCCCTGGCGCGTCGGCAATTTCACAGATCGGCACATTTGTTAGCGGCGGGACTCTGATGCCCGGCGGTTGCGCCAACCCAAGTCCAATTCCCACCAAATTCTCCACTTACACCCTGCCCGGCAAGGTGCTTGATCCGAACCGTATCCTGGTCGGGAGCCGGTCGAATTTTGGCGCGCCGCGGCCCCACAGCGGCGGGCTAGAAGGCTCGTTCCTGTCGATCGACCCGAGCGGCAAAGTCACGTTGGTCGTACCGGTCAATTTCGACAGGAAAGGTGACCAGGAGGGGACGCGCGGCGGCGCGGTGCAGATGTTCAGCGCGAACAGCCCACACTGGCTCAACGGCGTCAACAACCCCAATGCGTACACCGCTCAATACACCGGTGTCGGCAATCCGCTGGGGCTCTCGAACAACAACGGCTTTGGGCGTGTCTGGCCGGCCAATGCGCCTTTCGGCCTGAACGGGGTAGGCTCGTCGAGCATCCTTGACCCGACCGGCCTGCCTCTCTTGGGCGCTCCTAACCCGTTGATCGGCGGTGTCTATGTCGGTGATCTGACCAACCGCAACGCTGTCGCCAGCCCGGCGCAACCGCAGGTCATTCCGGGCGGGCTCAACACCGGCGGGGTCGGGACGGCGCTGCTCGGCCCATCGCCGGACGGAACTTGCAGGGCGGTTTTCGCGGTCGTCACGGCCGACGGCGCGATCGTACAGGAGCATACACTTTATGGGCTCGACGGGTTGGCACCGCCAGGTACGGTGCGGCCAATCCTCGATGGCGACTACGACGCCCAAGACGAGGCCAACGAGACGCGGTTCGGGACGATTATGAACCCGTACATCCCGTCAAACGCCCCGTCCGGTACGGTACGGCAGTTGTTCGTCAGCGAGCCCTTCTACGACACGATTGCAGTCGTCAACCTGACGGTTTCCGGTACCGCACGCTATCAAGTCTTCGGCCTCGGGTCGGTCACCCGGATCC
>VAZT01000313.1 GCA_005884825.1 Alphaproteobacteria bacterium | reverse complement strand
ATATTGGTACTCGTAATGCGAGGTTGTTGTGACGGCATCTGGCAAGCCGCTGCCGACACGCTGTGAGATGCCCTGCCAGACGTTGTCATCCGGCAGTTTCGGCTCCTGCGCGATCGCCGGTGCGAGGCTTGCAGCGACCGCTAGCACCAGAGCAGCGCTGGCGACGGATAAGGTTTTCATTTCGGACCTCATTCAAGTTGATGCGGGCGTAGTGCGGGCCTGTAACCCCCGCTGGGGCGGATCGCCGTTCGAGGTGGGTCGGCGGGCTTGCCGCGCCATGCCGATAGAGACCGGCGCGCGACGCCTTTTATTCCAGCCTGCGCCACAGTGAATTCGGTAAGCGAACCCCAGGTTTGGTTTGAGCGACTTATTGGGATAGCCATTGCCAATAGCATCGCCGGCAACCGCCCAATCACATTCAAGACCGACGGAAACGTATTCCAACAGGCCACTCATCTCTTTTGGCGTGGCAGTCTCGCCCGGCGCCCTCATACATGCCTGGGATCCGATAATGAATCGGGTGACGGATGTGAAAGGAGGGTTGCATGACCCGCAAGTTGTCAAAGACAGCAGCCATTGTTGTGATTGCCCTCGCTCCCGTGGTCGCCGCTGGAACTGCCGAGGCGCATGGTAGCGGTTTCGGTGGCAGCGGTTTCGGTGGCGGCGGCTTTCACGCCGGGGGCTTTCACGGGGGTGGTTTCGGGCGGGGCGGTTTTCGCGACCGCGGCTTTCGTGGCGACAGGTTTCGGTTTGGTGGGATTTTTGGAGGGTTTTACCCCGGCTACTATGGAGGCTATTACCCCGGCTACTACGGATACGGCTCTTGCTATCTGACCATATACGGGACCACGTACTGTTACTGATCACGACGGGCTGCCTGGGGAGCATCGCAGTCCCGCATTAGTCCCCGGAGTCCCGGCCTATTGCCGGGACTGCTGGGGGGCGAGCCCCGGATTCGCCCATGATCAGCATCTCATCTCTGTGTCCGTTTCTAAGAGGACGGCTGTAAGGCAAGCAACTCAGTAGGTCAGCACGCAAATGCGGGGATGAGAGCGGAGCGACGATCGATGCGCCTGCCGGAGCCTTGTTAGCGCTTCCGGCTCACGTCATGGACGATTGGTGGCTGGGCGAAAAGGTAATCGGCAATTGCTTCGAGGTCGCTGTCGCTGAGATATTTGAGACCATCGTCGACGGTCTCCCGCATCGCGCCCTTGACCTTGCTCAGCTCGGGCGTGGTGCCGGTTCTCAAGAGCTCGACAACATCATCCTTTTCCCATTTGCCGATCCCGGTATCGCGGTCCGGCGTTATGTTGGGGACGAGCTGACCGTCCGGCCCATCCGGCGTCCCGGCCAGCCGCTGACCGGATTGCGTGGCGCCGAGGAAATTGCGTGGAGTATGGCACTCGCCGCAATGCGCGAGCGCAGTGACCAGATAAGCCCCGCGATTATAGACAACACTGCGCTCGGGGGCGGGTTGAAACGGACCGGGGGTGAAGAACAACAGCTTCCAGCCGGCTTGCAGGAACCGCCAGGAGAATGGGAAGGGCACGTCGTGCGGCCGGTTTTCCCGGTGCACTGGGGGGAGCGAGAACAAATAGGCCTTGATCGCCAGGGCATCGCGGTCGGTGATGCCGGTGAAGCTCGGATATGGGAACACCGGAAAGTAGTTTGCTCCGTCGGGCCGCACGCCCTCGCGCAGTGCTTGCAGAAACAGCGCGTCGGTCCAGCGGCCGATACCGGTTTCCGGATCGGGTGTGATGTTCGGACTGTAGAAGGTGCCAAACGGGGTGGCGAGCGCCCGGCCCCCAGCCAGCTTCTCTCCGCCGGCAACGGTATGGCACGAGAAGCACCCGCCGGCGTGCACGAGATATTCGCCGCGCGTCACGGCGTCTTCTTCGGCTACTGCAGGGATTGCTCCACTCAGCAGCATGAGCGTGAGCGCTGTTGCGATCGGCCGGCGCGGAAGCGGCGACATCACTCTTCCTTGCGAAATTCGGTGTGACAAGCATTGCAGGCGTTGGCGGCTGCGAAGTAGGCGACAGCGATCGCTGCCTTGTCGCCAGACTTCACTACCGGGACGAGTTGTGCAGTCGCACTCTGCACTGCCGCGATCAGCTGATCGACATGGTCGCCGGCGTCAAAAATCGCCGGTTTGATCTTGCTCTCCGTCACATCCGAACCCGGAAGAAACAAGGTCCTGTCGAGAGTGCTGGCGAGCGAGGCAACGGTTTCCGCCGCCGTCACCGTATCAGGGCCATAGGCGGCGGTGCCCTTCACGACGCGGCCGATGCCGAGAAAAAGCGGCCGGCCCATGTGCTTCATCGTGTCTTCGCGTCGCTCGAAGACCGCCTTGCCGTCCTCGAGCGACGCGCCGTGGGCCGCAATCATCAACAGCGCGCTGATCCCCGCCGCTACCGGCAGGACACGTCCTCGTTTTCGCATGTCCGCTCACCTCCAAAGTGGTGTCGTGAGCAGACCTGCGATTCGGACATGTTATTCCGGGCAGTGAGCGGTTGGAATAAATCGGGGGCGAGCCCGGTCTGCTCGGCGTGACACACCACGCCAATCAGGAGAGACAGATGGCCGACCGTGACGACAAAGACCTATCGGGCGCGGCGAAGATGAATCGCCGCGGCCTGCTGAAGTGTATGGCCTGGACAGGAACGGGCGTCGTTTGGACCTTGAGCGGCGGGGTGCCACGCACGCTCGGCTTGATCGGCGGGGCCGCCGCCGCCGAGGCGCCTCAGGGCGCGCTTACTTTCGTGCAGATTAGTGACAGCCATATTGGCTTTCACCTGCCGCCAAACCCCGACCCGAGCGCCACGCTCACCGAGGCGATCAACAAGATCAAGGCGATGCCGACGCAGCCCGCCTTTCTCGTCCATACCGGCGATATCAGCCACCTCTCCAAGGAGGAGCAGTGGGACGACGCCGATCAGATCATCAAATCGGCCAACAAGCAGGTGTTCTTCCTGCCCGGCGAGCATGACGTCGCTGACGCCGACAACGGCAAGGCCTATCTCGCACGCTATGGCAAAAACACCAAGGGCAAGGGTTGGTACAGCTTCGATCACGGCGGCGTGCACTTCATCGGCCTGATCAATGTGTTCGAGTTTCAACCCGGCTTCAAATCCGCTGGCCTCGCCAAAATCGGCGACGAGCAGCTGGAATGGCTGGAGAAGGATGTCAAAGGGCTCTCGGCCAGTACGCCGATCGTGCTGATGGCCCACTTGCCGCTGTGGACGATCTACGAGCAGTGGGGCTGGGGAACCCAGGACGCCGGCCGCGCGCTCGGCTACGTGAAGCGCTTCGGCTCGGTGACCGTGCTCAACGGCCACATCCACCAGATCATTCAGAAGGTCGAGGGCAACGTCACCTTCCATACCGCGGATTCGACGGCATTTCCGCAGCCCGCGCCCGGCACAGCTCCCGCTCCGGGGCCAATGAAGGAGGTGCCCGCCAATGAGCTGCGCAAATACCTCGGCATCAGGACGGTCAACTACGTCCGCGGCAAGGGCGCTCCCGCGCTGATCGACAGCACGCTCATCGCTTGAGAGGTAGACCCATGTTGACGACCATGAATCCGGCGTCGCGGCGCCGGCGGATGACCCTGTTGCTCGGCGCGGTCGGGGTGGCCGCGCTCTTGGCTGCCGCTCTGCCCGAACTCACTGCCGCCGGCGCGGCGGCGGTCACGGCCGCGGCAAGCTCAGCCACCGTCGATATCGACAACTTCGCCTTCACGCCGGCGGCCTTGACCGTCACTGCCGGCACGACAGTGACGTGGAAGAACGAAGACGACAGCCCGCACCGGATAGGCGACAAGAACGGAACCTTCAAATCGGCGGCGCTCGACACCGACGACAGCTTCTCCCACACCTTCGCAGCGCCGGGCGAGTACCCGTATATCTGCACGATCCACCCGTACATGGTCGGAACTATAATCGTCAAACCCGCCGGATCCTAACGCCACAGGCCGTCTCTGTACCCTCACACATCTCCCCCCGGACTACGATCCGGGGGGTCGCCCTCCTCTCCCGCACTCCGGGACAAGGAGACCCGGCCCGCAGGGCTGGATGGATGAAAGCTTCCCTGCGGCCGCGGTGAGCGCGGGATTGATCGAGCTCAACCGGATCCGGACCGTGATGCGATCCATCGCCGCGGATCGGACCCCACTTTGATGATGCCTCGCAATTGACGCCACAAGAACCCACGCCGGACGCCTCTGGCTGCGCGGCACTCTCACGGAATTCGAGCAAACTATGAGCATGAACCCAAAGCAAATTGTCATCCTCGGCGGCGGCTTCGCAGGCGTTTATACCGCGCGGTACCTGGAGAAGATCCTACGCTCCGAGGAGGCTTCCATTACTCTGATCAACCGGGAGAACTATTGGGTATACCAGCCGATGCTGCCGGAAGTCATCTCAGGATCGATCGGTTTGACCAATGTAGTTTCGCCCATTCGGCGCCTTTGCCGGCGCACCAACTTGATCATGCGGGAGGTTGAGGGCATCGATCTGAAGAAACAGATCGTAACCATCAGCCCCGGCTTCCGTCCGCGCCAGCTCCAGCTCAAATACGATTACCTGGTCATTGCGCTCGGCAGCATCACTAACTTTCACGGCATGCCCGGCATGATAGAAAACGCGATGCCGTTTCGGACGCTTGCGGATGCCATGGTGCTGCGCAATCACCTGATCCACGTCCTCGAGGAAGCCGATGTCGAAGAGAACCCGGAACTGCGCCGCCAGCTGCTGACATTCGTCGTTGGAGGGGGCGGCTTCTCGGGAGTTGAGGTCATGGCCGAGTTGAACGATTTCGTGCGCTCCGTCAAAAAGAATTACCTTCGCTTGCGCAACGAACCGCATCGCTGTGTAATCGTTCAAGCCGGTGATCGTATTCTGCCGGAAATGTCGGAGACGCTGGCCATTTTTGCTCAGAAGATTTTGCGGAAACGTGGCGTCGAAATTATTCTCAATGACCGCCTGAAGGCGGCCACATCGGAAAGGGCGATCTTGCAATCAGGCGACGAGATCCCCTGCAAGACGCTCATCTCCACTGTGCCATCGGCACTTCCGTCGGTAATTCAGAAGCTCGATTGCCCCAACCAACGCGGCAAGCTGCTCGTCAATACCGGCCTCGAATTGAAGGACTACGAAGGCAAGGTCTGGGCGCTGGGTGACTGCGCCTCCATCAAGACCATCGCCGACACTCAGGTTCCGCCCACGGCCCAGCATGCCATCCGCGAGGCCGCTACCGCCGCCATCAACATTGCTGCCGCCGTGCGCGGCGGCAAGCGCGCGGAATTCGGGTTCGAGGGTCGCGGAACGCTCGGTTCGCTTGGACATGGCACCGCCGTCGCGCAGATTTGCGGATTCAAGATCTCTGGATTACTCGCATGGTGCTTGTGGCGTTGCATCTACCTGATGAAGATGCCAGGTCTCAATCGTAAGGTCCGGATCGCCACCGATTGGCTGCTCCATCTGCTGTTCCCGCCCGATCTGGCGCAGACCAAGGTAGCCTTTGAGTCCGGCATCCGGAATCAGCATTTCGAGCCCGGCGATGTCATCTTCCAGCAGGGTGACTTGGGTGACAGCGTGTATGTGATCGAAGAAGGTGAATGCGAAGTTCTCCACGAGCAGAATGACGAACAGGAACTCCTAGCGACCTTAAATCGCGGAGAGTGCTTCGGCGAAATGGCGTTGCTTTCAGATCGGACCCGCAACGCCACGATTCGCGCCCGCAACGCCACAAACGTCTTGATCATTCCGAAAGCAGATTTCAACAAGCTGCGCCAGAGCGTGCCGGCTTTCGGAGACGTCTTCAGCGAGCTGGTCAAGCGACGCTCGGTGACAGGAGCACCGCATCCGTCCGTGGAGTCCAGAATGCTGGCCGACTGCTGCGGCCACCCAATCCCGATCCCCACCCCGGAGAGCGAGCTCGGGCCGCCGCCAGGCATGCCCACCGACGATTGGGGCGGCGACTCGGGCCAAGCGGTGATCTTACAGCATTAGGGCGCGCCCCGACGGCTGGCGATCTCGGCAGTACGCCGTTGCGAGATGCCCGGTGTGCACCCAGCGGAGCCCCGTAAGCCGTCTGCCAGCGAGGCGGTCCTTTGGGCATCGATGATCGCGCTTATATTCGCTCCGCTCGAGCGAGCAATCGTCGAGGCCTCGGCCGCTGTGGTTACATCCGGCCGATCCGTCTGGATCTCGGTTTGGATATCGGGGCAATATTCAACTCGAGCTTTGTCGTCCCAAGCGGAAGCTTGCAGACGGAGAATGGCATCAGTCTGACAGCGTATCGGGTCTCGAGGATCATCGACGGAACGAACAGCAGAATTCGGTTGGGGGTCGCCCATTGCACTGAGCTCCTCGTCGATCTACCCGACTATTTTCACTCTGTTCACGGTCGAGGCCCGACCGGCCTTTCGGACGTGGCGCCCGCCGCTAAGGCGCAGCCTGGACCCCTTCCCGGCGGTGTTGTGCTGTCCGCGACAGCCGGGCTGGGCTTGCCCACCGGGGCGAGCCGCATCTCCGGTCACGGATATAATTCTTATGTCC
>VAZT01000312.1 GCA_005884825.1 Alphaproteobacteria bacterium | reverse complement strand
GGCGTGCTGGTGGATGGCGAGCAATTTCATCCTCTACTACTCGATTTGGGCATTGTTCGCGACGCATCTGCAAGCGGATCTGAAGCTAACGACGATGGGCACGGCGGTCCCGTTCATGGTCGCCAACATCGCGAGCTTCCTCGGCATGTCGTTCTGGGGTTGGACGGCCGACAAGATCGGCCGCCGCTGGGCGATGATGATCCCGGCGACGATCGCGGTTCCGATCGCCCCGATCTACCTGTTCACCTCTGATCCGTTGTGGATCACCATCGGGTTCGGCCTGCAGGGCGCCTTCGGCGGCGCTCTGTACAGCCAGCTGCCGAGCTATCTGTCGGAGCGGTTCCCGACCGAAGTGCGCGCCACGGCAAGCGCCTTCTGCTACCACCAGGGGGCGATCTTTGGCGGGTTGGTGGCCCCGGTGCTCGCCTACTTCGCGGTCAACTACAATCTGGGCTACGCCATCCCGATGCTGGTCGGGACAGTAACGGCGGCGGTCAGCGTCGTGATCGCGCTGTCGCTGAGCCCGGAGACCAAGGGGAAGGTTCTGGTGGCTGAGCTCCAGGTCGCCTGAGTCGAGCCGCGGCCCCTACAGCCGGCGAACGGCGACCGCGAGATCGGCGGCGATCGGTGGCGGGTTGAAGCCGAATAGCGCATCTGCATTGTGGCCCTGTTCGGCTTCACCCACCACTCGGGCGCCTTCGGTGTCCCAATAGGTGATCCGGTAATTTCCCTGCCGCAGGCCCGGCAACGAGATGCGGAGGATAGCAGGAGGACGCTGACGGTCGATCATCCCGTCCGCGCCGATCGCCTCGGTGCGCAACAGCCAGACCACGGCCTGTTCCGCATCGCCGCAGCCGAACGGCGCCACTGAGCCGCCCTCGACGACGATCGCATCGTTCAGATTGCGGCGCTGCAAGCGCAACCAGTCGATTAGAGGAAGAAAGCCGGCCAAGGCTCGCTGGGCGCGCCGCATGCCGGAGGTCAGCGAATGCGGCATGCGGTTTGGCCAGCGCATGCCGCCGCCCGCCGCGCCCGAGGCGAAATGGGCCCATTGCATATGCCGGAAATATTCGTCGTCGAACGGCTCCGGCAAAGTCATCCCGTGATCCTTGAAGGTATGGATCGGGCCATGCTCGCTGTCGAAAAGCGGGCGCGTATCGGAGATCTCGGCAAGCGCGTCGCGGATCAGCCGGCCGGTGCTGAGCGCCGGGGCAATCGTGTCTTCTGGAAAATCGATCGTGCCTTCCTCGTAGAGGTGAATTGTCGCGAAATCCAGCAGCGGATGGCGGTAGACCGGGTCGTTCAGCCACGGCTTCCATAGCAGCTCGGGTCCGAAGATCGAGACCGTTTGGAGATGGGCTCGGCCATGCAGCCGAAGCTCCAGTTGGCGCAGGAACGGGCTGACGTCCTCGATGAAATCTTCAAAGCAGCGGTGGTGATCCTGGCCTTGGACCGGGTGCATCTCGTTCCACAAATCCCAGGCAAATATCACCCCGGTCGAACCCCATCGTTCGGTGGCAAAGGCTAGGCGTGACTTGATGAGTTCGCGCGTTCGCAGACAAGTAAGCAGCCGCGTACGATCCGCGCACGGGCCACCATTCGCGCTGTTGTAAGGGTGGTTCGCCCAGTTGTTCCAGGTGAAGAAGGTATCGAACGGAGTCAAGAGCAGCCGTAACCCGAGCGGCGCGCAAAGGCTTACCAAATCGTCCCATACCGCGATCATCGACGGACGGAATTGCCCGGCCGGGCGCTCCAGATAACATTCGTCGTCCTCGCAATATTCGAGCATTAGACGCAGGCAGGTAATCCCGCAGTCGCGCAGCCAGCGTAAATGGCGTTCGACCGCGGGCAAGTCACATCGCCCGATCACACCGCGCAATTCCGGCCAGCTGATCGAGTCGTTCTGACCAATAGGCGTCCAGGACAGGTTCTGTTCGGTCATGAAATAAGGAATTCGCGGCGCCACCTTGATCCATGGAAGTGAACTCTCGGCGGCATGATCGAGGACGGGAAATTCGACTTCCACAACGGATCCCGCAATAATTCAAGCTGCGAGCGCCAACACGCGAGCGGCAATTGTGTTCCCGCCCCGCAGTATCGTTTTTTGACCAATTCTTTTTTTGTTGTCGGAACTGTTGAAGAAGGCTCGTCGTTGCTGGTGGCACGTGCCGCCGGTTGGGAGCAGGAAGTTGCGCGTCGCAAATACTACGAGCCGCCGATCGGGCCCTCGCTCCGAACCAATTCGCGCGCTGATTTGCTTATCGCATCTGAGGTGGGGTTTTGTATTCCAGCGTCCTCAGCATCTGATGATTCGATTTGCACGAATAATGCCGGTATTATTCGTAGAAGAACCAGTGTTCGATGATATCGCACCAGCGCGGCTGGAACTGCACCCGATCACCAGTAATCTGACTGTCGGAGTGCCGCATCTTCCGCGGGGAGTCGACACCGGCGCAGCGGCAATATTACAGCGCGCTCTGTTGAACGAGGTCTGCGCCAGATACGACATAAGCAACCCGTATCTTTGGTTTTATACGCCTATGGCGATCACTTTCACCGGCGAGATCCCGGCGTCAGCAATCGTCTACGACTGCATGGACGAGCTCTCGGCTTTCAAAGACGCGCCGGCAGAATTGCCGGAACTCGAAGGCCTGCTGCTGAATCGCGCCGATCTGGTGTTTACCGGCGGATTGAGCCTGTATGAGGCAAAACGGGCCCGGCATCCGCACGTTTATGCGTTTCCGAGCGCGGTCGATGTCGGTCATTTCGGCACAGCACGCGGTCGATTGGCCGAGCCCGCCGACCAGGCGGCAATTCCGCGCCCGCGGCTGGGGTTTTTTGGGGTGATCGATGAGCGGATGGATACGGCCTTGCTGGCCGCCCTTGCCGGCAGACGGCCCGATTGGCGCTTCGTGATGATCGGCCCGGTGGTCAAGATCGATCCGGCCAGCCTGCCGAAGGCCGACAACATCCACTATCTCGGCATCAAGAACTACCAGGAGCTGCCGGCGTATGCAGCGCATTGGGAGGTCGCACTGATGCCGTTTGCGCTAAATGACGCCACCCGCTTCATCAGTCCGACAAAAATGCCGGAATATCTCGCTGCCGGCAAACCTGTGGTCTCGACGCCCGTGGCCGATGTAGCCCGACTGTGGGGACATCTCGCCGCCACCTTCATCGCCGACGGCCCGGATGAGTTCGCATCCAAGATTGACGCGGCCCTCGCGCTCGCCGCCAGACCCGGCGACTGGCTCGATCAGATCGATCGCGAGATCGCCGGATTGTCATGGGACCGCACCTGGGAACGGATGCGGAAGCTGATGATTGATCTGCCGCCCCGGCAGCCACGCCCTGCGGCGCGCGCCTGATGGTCTCCGGTGCGTTCCTGCGGAAGCGCGCTCGCGGCTTCGACTATTTGATTGTCGGTGCAGGCTTTGCCGGAAGCGTACTGGCCGAGAGGCTCGCGGCCACAGCCAATAAGCGCATCCTCCTGATCGATCGGCGGTCACATATAGCGGGGAATGCCTACGATTCTTACAATGACGACGGTATACTGGTCCAACGTTATGGCCCCCATATCTTCCACACCAATTCGAAGCAGGTGGTGGACTATTTGGGCCGCTTTACCGCTTGGCGGCCCTATCAGCACCGAGTCCGCGCGGCAGTGGGCGACGTGATGCTGCCCATTCCAATCAATCGCACCACGATCAATGGGCTGTTCGGCCTCGATCTGTCAGAAGCCGAAACTCGCGAATTTCTGCAGAACAGGGCCGAGCCTGTCGCCCGCATCAAGACATCCGAGGATGTCGTCATCAGTCAGGTAGGACGTGAGCTCTACGAAGCTTTCTTCCGCGGCTATACCCGAAAACATTGGGGTCTCGATCCTTCGCAGCTCGACAAATCGGTTGCTGCCCGCATTCCGGTGCGGACCAATGACGACGATCGCTATTTCAGTGATACCTACCAACTGATGCCGCGACACGGGTTCACCCGGTTGTTTGAGAACATGCTCGATCATCCAAACATAAAAGTCATGCTCAATGCCGATTACCGTGATGTTATATACGAGATCGCCTATGACCGGATGATCTACACCGGTCCGGTCGATGAATTCTTCGAGTTTCGGTACGGTAAATTGCCGTACCGTTCACTGAAATTTCACAATGAGACGATCGACCGTGAGCAGTTTCAGCCAGTCGCGACAGTAAATTATCCAAGCGAGGAGGTGCCCTATACCCGGGTAACCGAACACAAGCACCTGACCGGGCAGGTTCATCCCAAGACGACGGTCACCTACGAATTCCCGAGCGCCGAAGGCGACCCGTATTATCCAGTGCCGCGTTCCGACAATGCGGAGTTATATGCTCGCTATCGCAAGCTGGCAGATGGGGAACCTGATGTCGAGTTCGTAGGCCGGCTCGCGACTTACCGCTATTACAACATGGACCAAGTCGTTGCTCAGGCGCTAGCGACCTACGCTCGGATCAGCGGTGTTCGGAAGCGACAGATGGTCAAGAGCCCGGTTTGCGATCCGGCGAGAGCCGAGGTGTAACATCAGGCGGCCACCCAGCTTTGATAATCTTTGGCGATCGCCGCTACCGCGGCCTCATAAAGCCGACGTCCCGCCTCGGGTGTCGCCAGAGCAGGGTTCGAACCGATGCGTCCGTCGGGGAATTTGCGGCGGTAGTCGGCCGCGTCGGCGAAGTCTCCGCGCGGCGCGACCGGCGGGTCGAGAACGGCTGATTTAATGGAGCCAGGATAGGCGAATTGGGTGACGGCGACCTCGCTCGGGGTGGCGTGGCTGCCTTCGGAATCGCCGTAGAGTTCCTTTGCCAGATCGTGCACTTCCTGATTCTGCCACCAATTCTTCAGCCGGCATTTGATCGGCGGCGTGTTTGAAGCCGCGCTCAGACTGCGCGACGCGTAGATCTCGGAAAAGGCGGCAGCCAGCGTGGCAATGTTCCCGCCGTGGCCGTTGAGAAAGTAGAAGCGCTCGAAGCCGTGTCTCACGAGGGACCCGACCATATCTTCGAGGACTGCAATCAAGGTGCTCGGCCGCAACGTCATCGAGCCGGCAAAGCCGAGATGGTGTTGCGCCATGCCGACCGAGATGGTCGGCGCGACCAGGGCGCCGACGGCCTCGCCGACACCTCGCGCGATCACCTCGGCGCAGATCGCATCGGTGCCGATCAGGCCGTTTGGCCCATGCTGCTCGGTCGAGCCGATCGGCAGGATAATTCCACGGCTGGTCTGAAGATAAGCCTCGATTTCCTGCCAGGTTTGCAACTGAAGCTGCATGCACGATCCCTTCGCCCGGTTGACGTCGCCTTACGGGCGACATTCCGATCCTACCATGCTTGGTTGTCCGGCACGCCCAGGATTGACGACTGGTTTAGATTCGTCGTTCGTTGTGATAGGGATCTTACCGCTTTGGTTGGGAACGCCGAGACCAATGAAGCCAGCGGTCTTCCTCTTCTGCTTGATGGCCCTATCTGTTGGCGGATGCTCCTGGATCCCGAGGGCGGGACCATCGACGAGTGATGTTCTCGAACAAGGGCAGGCTGGAGGCGAGATCCTTTTCGATGTCGTCCCGGTCGACGGCCGGGTGGTTAACACCCTGATCGCCCAGCCAAAGGAGAGGTTTGCGCTTCGCTTCAAAAAGGATGTCCAGCCGCCGGAGGTCAAGATCGCGATCGGCGATACCGTCTCGGTAATGATTTGGGAAAGCGCCGCGGGCGGGCTGTTCAGCGAGACGCCGCCGGCTCCAGCTCCGACTGGCGGCGGTCTGCCACGATCCCGGATCAGGAGGTCGGAGCCGATGGTGCGATCAGCGTGCCCTATGCCGGGCGCGTCCCCGCGGCCGGCCGATTGCCGGCGGAGGTGCAGCAGGCGATCGAGGCGCGACTCGCCGAAAAAGCGCTCGGGCCGCAGGCCCTGGTGATCGTCAAGAAAAGCGCGGTCAATGCCGTGACGGTGCTCCTGACCGAGTCCGGGCAGGTGAGCTCCGTCGGGTTCGGTGAAACTTCCATCGAGAACCTGGTCAGCGACCTATCGAACCCGGTCCGGGCCCCGCCCGCATTAGCCACTGGCGCGGGAGTGTCTCCGAACCCCATTCAGGCGGCGCCGGCAGCGGGTAGGAGAGTGCCTCTCTCGCCGGGCGGCGACAGGTTGCTGCAAATCATCGCCGCGGCGGGCGGCGCGAAGGCGCCGGTTCACCAAACCTTTGTCCGCCTGTCGCGAGATGGCACGACCGCAACGATCCCGTTGGAACAGCTGGTCGCCGACCCGGTCGAAGACCTCTATGCACAGCCCGGCGACGTAATCACTCTCGTACGGACGCCGCAAACCTTCAGCGTCTTCGGTGCAACTGGCCGGAACGCGCAAATCGCGTTCGACGCGCGCAACATCACGTTCGGCGAGGCGCTCGCGAAATCGCAGGGCTTGCGCGATGACCTGGCCAAGCCGGAAGGCGTGTTTCTGTTCCGCTACGAGCCCGCCTCCGTGCTCCAGGCACTCGATCAGCCGGTCGCCGGAGGCGCCCGAGGAGGCGTCACGCCGGTGGTCTACCGCTTCGATCTGCGGGACGGCAAAACCTTTGCGCTGGCGCAAGAATTCCCGGTCGATGACAAGGACGTCATCTTTGTCGCCGATGCGCCGGCCGCGCAGGTCTACAAATTCTTTGCCGCCCTCAATCAAGTCACCGGCCCGATCGTGACCGGCTTGCTGACCTGCCATTACGTGAAATGTTGAGTGAGATCCCGGGCGCGACTACGCCAAGCTTTTCGATACCATCTCATACGTGTTTTTGCTGAGATTGGAGGTGGCGAGGATGCGTTCGAGTTCGCGGCGCATCAGGGCTTGGCGCGCCGCGTCGTGACGGCGCCATGAGCCGAGGGACTGGACGAGACGCGCCGCCGTCGTCGGATTGAGCGGATCGAGGGCAATGACCTCGTCGGCGAGCAAGCGATACCCGGCGCCGCTCGCATCGTGAAAGCGCAGCTGGTTGGCCTGCGCGAAGGTGCCGATGAGGGCGCGAACACGGTTCGGGTTCTTGCGTTCGAAAGCCGAGTGATGCGTCAATTCCCGCACGCGGTCCGGGGTTTGCGGCAGCGACGAGCGCGCCTGCAAAGCGAACCACTTATCGATCACCAGACCGTCTTGCGACCACAGCTCGTAGAAACGGGCGAGCGCGGCGGCACGCTCGGGCCTGTCGAGGTCGACGAGCACCGTCAACGCCGCCAGCACATCGGTCATATTTTGCGCGGCCTTGAGCTGCGCCATGGCGAGCGCCGCACCCTTTTCCGGATCGGCGGCGGCGAGATAGCCGAGGCAAGCATTGCGCAATGCCCGCCGGCCGATCGAGGTGCCGTCGATGCTGTAGGGGCCCGCATCGGCGAGCTCTCGATAAGCCGCAGCAAATTCCGCCGCCAACGCTTCGCCGAGCGCTGCGCGGGCGCCTTCGCGGGCGGCGTGAATGGCGTCGACGTCCACGACGGAGAGCTGGTCAGCGAGAAAAGCCTCGCTCGGCAAACTCAGAGCCTCGGCGGCGAAGGCCGGATCGCGCTCGGCATCGGCGAGGATGCGCCGCATCGCCGCAATAAGGTCCGGGTCGAGCGGTGCGGGGGCCTCGCCGCGCTGATGAGCGCCAATCCGGTCGAGCAGAATTTTGGTCGCGACCTGCTGGCCGGCTTCCCAGCGGGCGAACGGCTCGGTGTCGTGCACGGCAAGAAATTTCAGCCGGTCGAGCGGCACGTCCTTGAGCTTGACGGGAGCCGAGAAGCCGCGCAGCAGCGAAGGCACCGGCGGCGCCGGCACGTCGACAAAGCGAAAACTCTGCCGAAAATCGGCAAGCGGAAGGACGCGCGTCCCAACCCGGCGCGCCGGTTCGTCCTCCAGCCGGGTCGGCAATTCGCTGCCCTCCGGTCCGATCAATCCCATAGCCAACGGGATCAGCATCGGCAATTTTTCCGGTTGCCCCGGCGTCGGCGGCACCTTCTGCTGCGCGGTCAGCTCGTAGCTGCGGGCGGCGGCATCCCAGCGGTCTTCGATCGTGATTTCGGGAGTGCCCGCCTGTTCGTACCAGCGCTTGAATTGGCCGAGATCGACGCCGCTCGCGTCCTGCATCGCCGCAACGAAATCCTCGATCGTCGCGGCATGGTTGTCGTGCCGCCGGCTGTAGAGATCCATGCCGCGGCGAAACCCCTCCTTGCCGATCAGGGTATGGATCATGCGCACCAGTTCGGCGCCTTTGTTGTAGACAGTCGGCGTGTAGAAATTGTCGATCCTTATGTAGCTGTCCGGCCGCACCGGGTGGGCGAGCGGGCCGTCATCCTCGGGAAATTGAATAGCGCGCAACGTGCGCACCTCGGCGATGCGCCGCACCGCGCGGCTCCCCTGATCGGCGGAAAACTCCTGGTCGCGGAACACGGTCAGCCCCTCCTTCAGCGACAGCTGAAACCAGTCGCGGCAAGTCACCCGGTTGCCGGTCCAGTTGTGGAAGTATTCGTGCGCGATCACCGCTTCGATGTTCTGGTAATCGGTGTCGGTCGCCGTCTCGGGCTTTGCCAGCACATAGCGGGTATTGAAAATATTGAGGCCCTTATTCTCCATCGCCCCCATGTTGAAGTCGCTGACCGCGACGATGTTGAAGACATCGAGATCGTATTCGAGGCCGAAGACCTCCTCGTCCCACCGCATCGCTTTTTTCAGCGAGGCCATCGCGTGGCCGCATTTGTCTTCATCCCCGCGGCGCACCCAAATGGCAAGCGCTACCTCCTTGCCGGAGCGGGTCGTGAAACGGTCACGCACCGCGATCAGATCGCCGGCGACCAGCGCGAACAGATAAGAAGGCTTCGGATGTGGATCGACCCATTTTGCCCAATGCCGGCCATCGCCGGTCTCACCTTGCTCAACCGGATTGCCGTTGGACAACAAGACCGGGAAGCGCGCCTTGTCTGCGACAATCGTCGTCGTATAGCGCGCCATCACGTCCGGCCTGTCGATGAAATAGGTAATCCGGCGAAACCCTTCGGGCTCGCATTGCGTGCAGAAATTACCGCCGGACATGTAGAGGCCCGAGAGCGCCGTGTTGCTTTCCGGGTTGATGCGGGTCTCGACGTCGAGCGTGAAAGCGGCCGGCACATCGGCCAGGATCAGGCCGCCTTCGGTTGTGAGCTGGTAGCGGTTGGCGCCGAGCGGCTCGCCGTCGAGCGCGATCGAGAAGAGTTCGAGCTCTTCGCCGTCGAGATGCAGCGGCGCCTTGCGGTCGGGCGCCTCGGGGTTTCGCCGAATGCCGAGCCGCGATTTGACGCCAGTGCCGGCGTCGCGCAGCTCGAAAGTGAGGTCGACAGTGTCGATCACAAAGTCGGGCGGCCGGTATTCGGCGAGCCGTACCGGCTTGGGCGGGGCGACATCTCCCGAGATGTCGAGCATCAGCGGTCGCGCCCGAGCAGCGACCGATCGTGCAACGTCGTGTCCTGACCGCGCACCGGGTCGGCAATCGCATCCTCCAAGCTGCGGGCGCCCTTCCACTCGCTCGGCGGGCGCACATGCCCGTCGCTGCCGATCTGATCGATGCCCCAATAGATCTCGAGCCGGTGATTGTCGGGATCGCGGAATTCGACGGCGATCTGACAACCGGCGCGGCGCCGGCCGGCAAAGTCGATCTCGACCCCGTGCCGGCGCAAATGGTCGTGCGCCCGCACAACCTCGTCGAGCGTTGCCACCTCGAAGGCGATATGGTTGAGGTCGGCATTCGCCGCCGGCTCTTTCAGCGAACCGACCAGCGCGATCCCGTGGTGGTCGGGGTTGCAGCGCAGAAAAACCATGCCGCCCGGCACCATCTCCTCTGGATACACGTCCGAGATCTCGAAACCGAGCAGCTCGGTGTAAAACCGCGCCGATCGCTCCACGTCACGCACGTTGAGCACGACATGCCCCAGCTTGCCGATGCGGAAAGGGTGGCCCTGCAGCCGGCGCAGCCGCCTCACTCGGTTCGGATCGTACATTTCTTCCTCCAAGACCTCAGCACCGTAAACACTTTAGGCAAGATTACGTTTTCTTTATCACTGAGGAGCCATAGTTCCGTCGAAATTTTTCCACGCTGATGGGTTACACGGAAACTTCTACGGAGAGTGGGAGTGGCCGGGGGGCACTGGTGTCATGCAGGATTGGATTTCCGACTGGAAACGCTGGAGCCGGGCCGAACGCTGTTTTGCGGTCGCGCTCGTCATTTTGTCCTTGGTGATCCCACTCGGGTTCCTGGTCGGCGGCCGCATGATCGGCACCTGACACGAAGGGTCTTGCCGCGGGCGGGGGTTCCCAATAAAGGCTGACCTCTACGATCACGCGTGGAGGAGCCTGCCGTGCCCAGCCTGCCAAACCCTGCCGACCTCGAAGCTTTGAGGGAATTCGACACACCGACGATCTGCAATGCGCTCGAGCTCGTCGTGCCGGCGCGCCGGGCGATGGGGTTCAACCGCAGACCGCTATTCGCCGCCTTTCCGCAGATGAGGCCCGTGGTCGCCTTTGCCCGCACCGCGATCATCCGCGCCCGCGAACCACATCCCCGCGGCCGCGAGCAGGCGACGCAGATGCGGCTCGGCTACTACCAGCATATCGCCGAGGAGCCGTTGCCGAGTATCGCAGTGATCCAGGACATCGACGCACCCGACACCGGGTTCGGCGCGTTCTGGGGCGAGGTCCAGACCCATGTCCACAAAGGGCTCGGCTGCGCCGGCGTCATCACCGACGGCTCGGTCCGCGACCTCGACGCAATGGCGCCCGATTTCCTCGTGCTCGCCGGCTCGGTCATGCCCTCCCACGCCCATGTTCATCTGGTCGATTACGGCGGCACTATCAGCGTCGCCGGCATGCTTGTGTCGCCAA
>VAZT01000311.1 GCA_005884825.1 Alphaproteobacteria bacterium | reverse complement strand
TCCGGCAGCAACCCGGTTCGCATGATCGGCGGCAGCGTCTCCTCGAACTGACGCCCAAGGGACGCGCTCTCGAGCGACGGCTGTCGGAGCCGCAGCGCGCGAGGATCGCCAACGCCTACCGCGAAGCCGGACCGCGGTCGGTGGAGGGTTTCCGGGAGGTTATGCTGCGGATCATCGCCGGAGAGGATGACCGGCGGCGCTTCGCTCCCTTGCCGCCAAAGAAGCACTGAGGTGAGATCCGTCGTATATTCCTTCGCGTGACGAGCGCATCCGAGCCCGATTTCCCCGAGCCTCATCTTCTTGTCGTCGATGACGATGCCCGCCTGCGAGAACTGTTGCGCCGGTACTTGTCCGACAGCGGCTTTCGGGTGACCGCCGCCGCCGATGCGAGCGAGGCGCGCTCCAATCTCGCGAGCTTCGCCTTCGATCTCGTCGTGCTCGACGTCATGATGCCGGGCGAGAGCGGGTTGGAACTGACCCGCGCGCTGCGGGCCGAAGGGCGCGTCCCGGTGCTGTTGCTGACCGCGATGGCGGAACCCGAGGACCGGGTCAATGGGCTCGAACAAGGCGCGGACGATTACCTCTCCAAACCCTTCGAGCCGCGCGAACTCGTCCTGCGCATCCGCAACCTTCTGCAGCGCCGGCCGGCGGCTGATCCCGGATCCACGGAGATCCGCTTTGGCGGCTGCCGGTTCGACATAGGACGCGCAGAGCTATACCGCGGCGGCGATGTGGTGCATTTGACCGCGGTCGAGGCGGGGCTGCTCTCGATTCTGGCGCAAAAAGCAGGGCAGGCCGTGTCGCGCGAGCAACTATCGATGTCGCTCAGCGGCAATATTCGGAATGTCGATGTACAGATGACCCGATTGCGGCGCAAAATCGAACGCGATCCGCGCTTCCCGCGCTATGTGCAGACGGTTCGCGGCACCGGCTATATTCTCAAACCGGATTGACGGTCAGCGGGTCGAACGGTGACGGCGCACGACGTCGACGCTGATTTCTCTGGGTCGGAACCGGAGAACGAGTTCGAGATCCGGCGAGATCCGTGGATCAAGCGGGTGCTGCCGCGCACGATGTTCGGGCGCTCGCTGCTGATCGTCGTGATCCCGCTCATCTTGCTGCAAGCGATTGCAACCTGGGTGTTTTACGATCGGCACTGGGCGGCTATCTCTTGGCGGCTCTCGGCGGCGGTAGCCGGCGACATCGGGCTGCTGATCGACGCGCTGAAACTTGCTGATTCGCCAGCACAAGCCGCCCGCCTACTGGAACGCGCGAAGGCGCAAACCGACCTCGATGTCACAGTCCGCCGCGCCGCTGCGCTCCCTCCGGCATTGCCGATGACCGGCCGGCTTATCGAGGACCAGCTCAACCAAGCGATCCTCGGCCGCGTCGATCTCCCGTTTCGGATCGATTTGGCCGAGGATGGGGGCGCCGAAATCAAGGTTCAGCTGGCTGACGGCGTGATGTCGGTAAATGTGCCGCGCAATCGGCTCTCCAGTTCGACGACCTATATTTTCGTAATGTGGATGTTGGGATCGTCGCTGGTCCTATTGGCGGTGGCCACGGTTTTTCTGCGCAACCAGGTGAAGTCGTTGCGCCGCTTGGCGGAAGCAGCCGACAGCTTCGGCAAGGGGCTCCCCGTTCCGTCCCTCAAGGTGGAAGGGGCCGTCGAGATCCGGCGTGCCGCAATTGCATTCATGACGATGCGCGATCGTTTGCAGCGCCAAGTTCGGCAACGCACCCAGATGCTCGCCGGCGTGTCGCACGATCTGCGCACGCCTTTGACGCGGATGAAGCTCGCCCTGGAGATTCTTGGCGACGATCCCGCCGTCGCGGAGCTGAAATCGGACGTCGCCGAGATGGAGCACATGGTGCACGGCTATCTCGATTTTGTCCGCGGCGAGGGGACTGAGGCATCGGTCGAGACCGACATTTCGCTGCTGATCGAGGATCTCGCCGCCGATTTGCGGCGCGAAGGAACACCGCTGACGGTCACTCCGCCGCCCGAGTTTGTGATGGCGGTCCGGCCGAATGCGCTGCGCCGTTGTCTCGGCAACTTGATCGGCAATGCACGCCGTCACGCAAGCCAAGTCTGGCTAACCGGGGTTGTCGCAGCGGACGGGATCGATATCCTGATCGATGACGACGGACCCGGCATCCCGCCGGCTAATCGATCCCGCGTGTTCCGGCCGTTCGTCCGCCTCGATGCGTCGCGCAACCCATTGACCGGCGGCGTCGGCCTTGGCTTGACCATAGCGCGCGACGTGGCGCGCAGTCATGGTGGCGACATCAGGCTGGAGACGTCTCCCCAGGGCGGCCTGCGTGCGCGGGTGCATCTGCCGCGGTGAAGCCCTGGTGAGCTCGGCATTGAGAAATAAAGGCCGTACCACTGCTGCGGCACGGCCTGAGAAATGAAGCTGTCTAAAATTACCGCGCCGCTTGTTGCTTTGCGAGGTCGCGAAACTCGTCGAGCCCCTCGGTCGCGCGCTTGCGCAGAACGTCGGCGGCCTCACTGCCGGCTTTGGTCGCCAACATCGTGATTTCGCGGCCGTTAGTGACGCTCTTTTCAAGCATCTGTTTGGCGTATTCGGTGTTCTTTGCGATCCGGTCTTCAGCCGAGGCCGGCTGCGCGAGATCGCGCAACAGAGCCGAGACATCCTCGATCGCTTGACGGGTAATCTCGATCTGGCGCTTGGCGACGGCCTGCATGCCCTCGACCGCAAGCTGGTTGGCCTGGCTGAGTGCCTCGATGTTGCGGCGCTGGTAGGCCATCAACCCCTCGAGGTCGAACGGGCGGAAGCGGAAATCAGCCATCATCTTGGTGACGTCGAAATCGAAAAAGGTGGGACGTGCTTCAGACATGAATAGGTTCCGGTCTGGGGGGGTGGGTTATTGTGCACCGCACAACGAAAGCTATATCGGCCCTGGCGCGCTCGGCGTCAAGAGCTTTCTTGCGCTGCAGCAATTCAGACGGGGATCGGCTCCCTGCCCGAGCGCCGTCCGGGTACCGGTCCGAACCATCCTTCGATCCTGCGCAACCGAGCATCGAGCGCCGCCATCGTTCGCGCAAGGTCCTGGGAATCGTCAAGCTGCCAAACGCGCAGCGCCGAAAGATAAGCTGCCGCGGCCAGCTTGACCGCGATCGCGCCCCGCACTCCGCCGGTCGGAATTTCGGCCGCTTCGAGCATCCACCGCATCGAGCGCAACAGCGACGCGCCGGCACACAGCGCGGTCACGGGATCGCCCGGCAATTCGCGTCGCAGCACGTCGAGCGCCGGCTTGTGGGGTTGAAGCGCGTCGAATCGCCGCATCATCAGATCGAACAACCGGTCCCGCGCCCGCTCGTCCGGCTCGGCTGCCGGCGGATCAGCCAGCACGGCCTGGTCGATCCGGCTGTACAGACCGCAGAGTATCGCCTGTTTCGAATGAAAGACCCGATAGACCTGAAGGATCGGAAGCCCGGCCGCGGCGGCGATAGCGCTGAGTGACAATCTCCTCCACCCCTCGGTCGATATCAGGGCGAGGGTTGCATCGATGATCCGGTCGGCCTCGTTCCGCGCAGCGCCGGAGTTGCGGCCACGCCCGCCCGTCCTGCCCGTTCTTGCCATGTCAGCTCGCGAGCTCGCGCGACCGGGCCGCCGCCGCGGCGACAGCGCGCCCGATCAGCGGTTCGAGACCATCGGCAGTCATCAGCACATCGAGCGCGGCGCGGGTTGTGCCTCCAGGGCTCGTGACGTTCTCGCGGAGTTGAGCGGGACTCTCTTTGGAGATGCGGGCCAGTTCACCCGATCCTGCAACGGTAGCGCTGGCCAGCTGCAAGGCCAATTCGTCCGGTAAGCCCTCGGCTCGCCCTGCCCGGGCGAGCGCTTCTATCAGCAAGAACACGTAGGCCGGGCCGCTGCCGGAGACCGCCGTGACCGCGTCCATCAGCACCTCGTCTTCGACCCAGGCGCTTTCGCCGATGGCAGCGAGGAGGCGATCGCAGAGCCGCCGCTGACCGATCGTCACGAGAGGGTTGGCGCAAGCCACCGTGATGCCGCGGCCGATCGCTGCCGGGGTATTGGGCATCGTTCGAACAATCGCGGCGCGACCCAGTTGGCGGGTGAGGCCGGCGAGGGTCTTGCCGGCGATAATTGACACAAACAAGGTCTCTGGGCCGGCCCAGGATCGATAGTCCGGCACCACTTCGCCGGCGATTTGTGGTTTGACCGCAAACACTACGGCATCCGGCCTCAGCTCGGTCGGCAGCTCCTGCGGCGACGAATACCAGTCGATTTCGGCTGCCGATTCAAACCCGGCCGGAACCCCAGCCGGCTCGACTACCGCACAGCTCGACGCCACTCCGGCCGCTGCCCAGCCGCGTAGCATAGCCGTCCCCATTTTTCCGCAGCCCACGAGGACGAGACAGCGCGCCGGGCCCTCACTATTCCTCAAGCCGGGACGCCTCTCGCTCACGCCTCTCCAACCGGGTCGATCATCGCAGAGGCGATCGCTTGCGAGGGCGATTTGCCACCCCAGACGACGAACTGAAACGCAGGATAAAACCGCTCGCATTCCGACAAGGCGATGTCGACGAGATCCTCGACTTGTTCCGCGCTCGCCGCCGAAATCCCGCGCAACAGGACGGCATGGCGGAAGGCCGGCGAATTCTCCTCGGCGGACAGGTCAAAATGCCCGAGCCAAAGCTTTTCGTTGGCAAGGGCAAGAAGCTCGTACACGGCGCTGCGGCGGCCCTTTGTCACCTTCATGTCGAAGCCGCAGGAAAAGTGGAGGGCACAAAGCTCCTCCTGCCAGACGAAATACATCCGATAATCGCACCAGCGGCCGGAAATCTCGACGACGAGCTCCTCCTCGCTGGCGCGATCATGGGCCCAGTCGTTGGCGATGACGATCTCCTCGACAAGGTCGATGGGGTTGCCGGAAAACGGCGTCGGTTCGACGATTGACACGGATGTCATCAAGCCCTCCTCGGGCGGCTCGACGGGAGCGTCACGCAATCAAGCTGACGATGTACAAACGATGACGCAAGCCAACATTTCGCTGCCTTTTAGCAGTTCCGTAATCAGGAGACATCGGCGGTGGTTTCGTCGGCAGCCAGGCCCGAACCGGTCGTCGGCGTGGCGAGCGCGGCGAGCCGCGATTCGAGCCTGGCGAGCTGCCTCTGCAGATCTTCCTGTTCAGAGCGTGCCTTCGCCGCCATCGCCTTGACCGCCTCGAACTCGTCGCGGCTGACCAGATCCATGCCGGCGAGCACTCTCTCGAGCTGCTCCCGGATGCGCGTTTCGATCTCGCTCCTGACGCCCGAAAGCGTCCCCATCGCGCCCGCGGCGACCCGAGCGAGATCATCGAAAAACCGGTTCTGACTCTGCATCGCCTCGTCCTCCGTTGACCTGCCCATTCCCCCGGGTTGCGCCGTAACATATGGGGCCTGCGCTGTCACAAAGCACCGCGCGGAGCCTGGCCCGCTCCCACACAATATTCAACGCCGGGCCGTTTTGAAGGCGGGCATTACCTCCTCGGCAATCCATTGGAACTGTTCGAGCATTGTCGTCTTGGGCGTGCCGATCGGGCTCGACAGGCTAATGTGCTCCATGCCGGGATAACGCTCCTCGAAGCCCTTCAGCATCTCGACAAGCTGGGCCGGGGTGCCGGCGAACCAGGAGCCCAGATCCATGTAGTGCTCGATGGTCGGCACTCCGGCGGCAGCCCAGCCGCCGCGCCGCGCCACCGCGGATACTTGCTCACGCCGACCATCAAATTCTCGCCGAGCTTCCACTCCTTGCCGGCGCGTGCCGCGGCGTCGCGGTAGGCCTGGATCGGCCCGCCCTGCATCGTCGCGGCGCCGCCGCCGACCGCGCCTTTGATGCCGTGCTTCACCATGAAGTCGAGCCCGCGCGGGTTGGCGCTGACGATCGGCTGCCAACATTCGACCGGCCGGTGGGTCGGGCGCGGGACGAGGGTCAGTTCCTTCAGCGTATAGCCGCGGTACGGAACCTCGGGCGGCAAGGTGTAGTACTTGCCCTTGTGCGAAAACGATTCCTCGTCGAACGCCTTGAAGATGATCTCGACCTGCTCCTCGAACAGCTCGCGATTGGCGTTCTGATCCAGCATCGGCGCGCCGAACGTCTCGACCTCGCGCGTGTGATAGCCGCGGCCCACCCCGAAGATCGTCCGGCCGCCGGTCAAGATGTCGGCGGTCGCGTAATCCTCGGCCAGACGCAGCGGGTGCCACATCGGCGCGATGTTGAAGGCGCAGCCGATCTTTATTTGTTTGGTCACATGCGCGAGGTGCACCGCCAACATCAGATCGTTCGGGATGCACTCGTATCCTTCGTGCTGAAAATGGTGTTCGGCGAGCCACAAGATGTCCCAGCCGAGCTCGTCCATCTTCTTCGCGATCGCCTCGGTCTTCTCGAATACGCTCGCCAGATGCTCGTTCGAGTAGCGCCGCTCGTTGGCGGGAGTGGTGTCTTGCCCACGGTCGGGGAGATCGATGTGGCCGGCATACACCGTCGCAAACTTCGCGATCATGCTGGGTCCTTCCGGATCGGCTGAGAGCTGCCGCCACTCTGTCCCAATTTCGCGTTCTTTGCTACCAAACGTCGCTCAAAGCTAAGGGGCTCTATCGCATGGAATGCGTCACGCTCGGCCGCACCGGGCTCAGGGTCAGCGTCGCCGGGCTCGGCTGCGGCGGGTTTAGCCGGCTCGGCCTCGGCACCGGCAGGAGCGAAGCTGAGGCCGTCGCCCTCGTCCGCCAGGCGCTGGATTTGGGGGTCAACCTGCTCGACACCGCCGCGGTATACGGCACCGAGGGCGTCGTCGGTCAGGGGATTAAAAGCCTGCCTCGCGACAGCGTGGTGATCGCCACGAAGGCGTGGATCCCGCGGCGCGAAGGCCGCTCTGCGGCGGGGCGCGCCGTGGCGAGCCTTGATAATTCGTTGCGGCAACTCGGTACCGACTACGTCGACATCTTTCAGCTGCACGGTGTTTCGCCCGCGGCCTATGACCCGGCGCTCGATGTCATCGCGCCCGCGCTCCTCAAGGAGCGGGAAAAGGGAAAGCTGAGGTTTCTCGGCGTGACCGAGACAGGCTCCTCGGACCCCGAGCACGCAATGGTCCGGCGCGCGGTCGAGGACGGGGTGTGGGACGTCGTCATGATCGCGTTCCACATGATGCACCAAAACGCGCGGACCCGAGTATTCCCGCGGACCATCGCCAATCGCGTCGGGACGTTGCTGATGTTCGCCGTGCGCAACATCTTCTCGCGACCCGAACGCCTTGCCGCCGCTCTGCGCGAGCTGACGGCGAACGGCCAGCTGCCGCGCTGGCTTGCCGACGCTCCGAACCCGCTGGGCTTCCTGATCCATGCAGCGGGGGCGAGCACGATCACCGAGGCGGCCTATCGCTTTGTGCGCCACGAGCCGGGTGTCGATGTCGTTCTGTTCGGCACCGGCGACCCGGATCATTTGCGGGCGAATATCGCTTCTCTGCTGGCGCCGCCGCTCCCCTTGGCGGACCGGCAAACCCTCACCAAGCTGTTCGGCCGTCTCGTCGGCGTCGGGCTCGACCCGCCCTACAGCATGCCCGGGCTCAGCTCCGCACAACCAGATGTGTCATCATGCTGAAATAAAGTGGTGGTATTCGAGCAGAAATGGTTTCCGGAAGCTCTATGCTCGAATACGTGCATTTTGTACCTGGGCGGTTACGGCTTAAAACCACCACACTGAAGAACCAACGCAGGGCGCGGAAGCCGAAGCCAATGTTGCCGCGATTCCGATGGTGACTGCCGCGGCAGCAAATCCGCTAACTGGCAGTCTCACGATCAATTTTGACCGGCAGCAGCTTTCAAT
>VAZT01000310.1 GCA_005884825.1 Alphaproteobacteria bacterium | reverse complement strand
GGAAATTCCAATCCTCGTCATGATAGGGCCGCGTCGCCAGCCGCCCGACGAGCCCCACCTGCTCGCCGTTGAGGCGAGTGGGGGTCTGAGCGCCAAAAAGGGGGCCTGTCAGATAAGCTGATGCGAAATAGTCTTCGGTAGCCGCGTTGGCTCCGAGGGAAGCACGCTGTATGCCTGCCGCCACGCTGCGCTCGATGTTGATGATGCTCGGCCGTTCGAGAAACAGCGTATTGCCGGGGAATGTCGCGTCATTCAACGAGACAAACGGATGGAAATACCCGACTGTGGCTGTTACCGGCTTGATGCCAGTGTAGTTGATGTTTGCCTCAAACAGCGTCGGCACTCCATCGGGCGAGCCGCCGAAGTCGGGTGTAATATTGGCCCTGAAGTCGTCAAATTGGCCGACAAAATAGATCCGGCCGCGACGTAAGTTTACGCCGTAGTTGAGGTGAGGAAACTGCGTATTTGAGTTCGGGTTCTGGAAGAAACCGCCCACGTCGAACTGCACGAACCCGCCGATAGCGAGCGACAGTCGGCCATCCGCGGTGGCGATGGTCGGCCGTCCGTTGGGCATGCTCACTTTGACCACCGCCGACGTGTCGGCGGCGGCCTGGGCGGTCTGTGCCTGCGGTGCAGTTTGCGCTATTGAGGGCTCGGCGGTTGCAGCTTTCAGCGCGTCCTGCCGGGCTCGTTCTTCGGCCTCGCGGGCTTCACGCGCCTCCTGTTGAGCGCGCTGCGCTTCCGCCCGCGACTGGCGAAGTTGCTGCTTCGCCTCTCCGAGTTCACTCTTGAGCCGGTGCAGCTCGCTTTGAAGGCCGCGGATCTGATGTTCGATAGCTTCGATCCGGGCGATCGCCGTGTCCTGGGCATAGGCCGTGAAAGGCAGGACCGCCGCACAGACTGAAGCCAGCGCACCGCAGATGCGATCACGGCCGCGGGATTTGGAAACCATGCTCCGCCGTTCCCGCTTTGACGCAACGCGCCGAGAACTTATCAACCGTCAACGGAAGCTGCGAGGATCGGGAACATCAGCCCAGAAACGCCTGGATGACCGCGGCATGTTGCTAAACCGGAGGACACAACAAGCCGAATCGGCAGCGGTTGGCTAGACGCGCATACGGCGATATCTGCTGTGGCCGAGAGCCACATCCGACCGAAGGTGTCGCTCCCGAGATTTACCGAACCTCACATCGATAAGCGGGCGCCGTCGGCAATCAATGTTCGCCGCCGCCCTGGGTGCCTCCGAGCGAGCTCCCGGCAGCCCCGGCGCCGACCGCCGAGTCGGGGCCGGAATTCCCGGTCGCGCCTGGTTCGGCCCAAAGCCGCGCCCAGTACGCGTTCTGTTCCGGCGGTAATTGCAGGTTGGCGTTGTTGCCGTCGTACATCGTGCCGGTCTGTCCGATCACCGTTGGCGGCTGCGCGCTGTGGGGCGCGGGCGACGGGTTACCGCCTTGGGCGAGGGCGGGCAATGCGGCAGCAACCAGAATCATTGTCGCAATGGCGATGTCTTGCATCATGGCTCCACTCCGTTTGCGGCTAAGGCGCTTGCGCGTCACGATGCAGCGTCTGCCGCATATTGGCAACCTCGCCGGCGGAAACCGCAGACGCGGCATTACCCCACGCGTTGCGGATGTATGTGACCACCGCCGCCACATCGGCATCGGACAGCTGCCAGGCGAAGGACGGCATCGCCGGGCCGGTCGGAGCCGCGTCGGTGGCGACTGCGCGCGAGCCTTCCAGCACCACACGGATGAGGCTGGTCGCTTGCGATTGTTGCACGAGCGGCGTTCCGGAGAGGCGCGGGAAGAGCGCCACAATCCCTATCCCCGCCACCGTGTGGCAGGCGGCGCACCGGTTATTGTAGATCGCCTGCCCCTGCTGCATGGCAGGATCCTGCTGCGAGACTGGCTGCGCCGGTCCGCTGCCGCCCGGCGGCAGGTCCTTCAAGTAAACGGCGATCGCGCGCAGATCGGCATCGGTCAGATGCGAGGTGGAGTGCATGACCGCGTCCGCCATCGGTCCGGAGGCGGTATCATAGCTGTTGCGCCCGGTTTTGAGGTAGAGGGCAATGTCGTCGACCGTCCAATCCCCAATGCCGAGGCGGCGGCTGCCCGTCAGGTTCGGCGCGTACCAGTTCTGCAGCACGGATCCCTGCATCGCTTGGCTGTTCTCGTCGCCGCCCATCGCGTTCTTCGGCGTGTGGCACAACCCGCAATGCTCCGCGGCCTCGACCAGATAGGCGCCGCGGTTCCATTCCGCCGGTTTGCCGGGATCGGGTTTGAACTCACCCGGTGTGAAATACAGCGCGTTCCAGCCGACCATCGCCTCCCGCTGATTGAACGGGAAGGGCAGCTGGTTCGCTTGCACCAAGTTGCCGACGGGCTCTACCGTGTCGAGATAGGCGCGGATCGCGATCACGTCCTCGCGCGTCAGCTTCGTGTAATAGGTATAGGGCATCGCCGGGTAGAGATGGATGCCGCCGTGCCCAATGCCGGTGCGCACTGCCTCGACAAATTGATCATCGGTCCAGCCGCCGATCCCCGTCCCGATATCCGGTGTAATGTTCGGGGCAAGCAGCGTGCCGAACGGCGTTTCGAGGGCGCCGCCGCCGGCGAACGGCTTGCCGCCGGGCGCCGTATGACAGGCGGTGCAATCGGCAGCCGTCGCCATGTAACGGCCGTGCTCAATCACCTCGAACGCCTGCTTGTCCGGGTATTGCCCGCGCGCCGCTGCGCTGGCGAACAGTACTAGCGCGCAACCGAGAAGCATGCACCGCATGGTGCGGCTCCTCATGCATGCACCAGCGGTCCCGGGTTTTTCAAATATTGCTTGTGGATCGCGTCGAGCGACCAGTAGGTCAACGCTCCAATAGTGCCGGTTGGGTTATAGCCGGCATTCTGCGGAAAGTTGGTGGCGCCCGTGACAAACAGATTGTGCACGTCCCAGCTCTGCAGATAGCGGTTGAGCGCGCTGGTCTTCGGGTCGGTGCCCATGATCGCGCCGCCGCAGGTGTGGGTCGTCTGGTACGGCACGATCGAGTAATGGCCGGTGCGCGGCAGCTTGGCGATCTGGCGCGGCGCCATCCTCTGCACGATTTCGGCGAGCCGGTCGGTCAGGAATTGCGACATCTTCAGCTCGTTTTCGTGGAAGTCGAAGGTCAGCCGCATCAGCGGGCGGCCGAACCGATCCTTGTAGGTCGGATCGAGATCGAGGTAGCAGTCGCGGTAGCTGTAGCAACTGCCATGCACTGACGGCAGGATCGTGCTGAGATAGTTGTCCTTAACCGCCTTCTTCCATGCGGCGCCCCATTGCGGCGTGCCCGGCGGGGTCGGCGTCGCCTCGATCGGACGCGCGTTCGGCTGCACCATTCCCATATAGCCGCCGCCGACGAAACCGTACGGCCCGTGATCGAAATTGTCGCCGTTGTAGTCGTCGATGCACATGCCGATCGCGCCGCTGGCAATGAACGGGTTGAAGATCTTGTTGTCGAAAAATGCTTGCACACTGGATGTGACCTGGTAGGAGTAGTTGCGGCCGATCACGCCCTGACCGGTGTTCAAATCGTAGGGCTGGCCAATGCCTGAAAGCAGCAACAACTGCACATTGAACATCTGGAAGGCGCACAGGAACACCATCTCGGCCGGCTGCTCCCACTCGCGGCCTTGCGTATCGATATAGGTCACGGCGGTGGCCCGCTTGCCGGAGTTGTCGAGCTTGATCCGCGTAACTTCGCATCCGGTGCGCGCCTCGAAATTTGTCCGCCGCATCAGCACCGGCAGGATCGTCGTCTGCGGGCTCGCCTTCGAATAATTGCCGCAGCCGAAGCGCTCGCAGAAGCCACAATAGGTGCACGGACCCAGCGTGACGCCGAGCGGGTTGGTGTAGGCCTGGGACAGATTGCCGGAGGGCTGCGGGAACGGGCTGTGTCCCATCTCTTTCGCCGCCTCGGCCCACAGCACCGGCCCATAGGGCTGCTTCTGGGCCGGCGTCGGATAGGGGCGGGACCGCGGCCCCTCGAACGGATTGCCAAACGGCTGCTTCTGCCCCTTGAGGTTGCCGGCGGTTCCCGACGTGCCGCACAGATATTCGAACGCGTCGAAATGCGGCTCGAGCTCGTCGTAAGTGACGCCCCAGTCCTGAATGGTCATGTCCGCGGGCAGGAATTTCGCGCCGTAACGCTGCGTCAGATGGGTTTTCAGCACGAAGTCGGTCGGCAGGAAGCGCCAGGTCTGCGCATTCCAATGCACGCCGGCGCCGCCCACGCCATTGGGCAGCAGGAACGAGCCCCAGGTGCGGATCGGCAATGCCGTTTGGTTGGGATTATTGCGAAAGGTCAGCGTGGTCTGCGCCGGCCGCACAAATAAATCGTGCTGCACGGCATAGCGCAGCTCGTCCGGCGCATAGGACGGGGGAAAGTCGGTCGCGGTGTCGCGCCATGGCCCGCGCTCGATCGCGACGACGTTGAAACCCGCCTTGGTCATCGACTCCGCAATTATCGAGCCGGTCCAGCCCAAGCCGATGATGACGATCTCTGTCGCCGGCAGCTTTGTCGCCATTGGCTTACCCCTCGTTCGGTGCCGCTGTCACGGATGCAGCGGAGACCCTGCATTGCGCCCGGCAATGCTGATCGGCGGATGGGGATAACGCTCGTTGTACCGCTCGACCCAGTCGCGGTAGTCGTAACGCGCGCCGGGGAAGCCGATCATCTTCCACGCTGCCATGTCGCGATTGCCGCCATAGACCGGGTCGGCGAAGAAGCCATAACGCGTGTCCTGCAGCAATATCTCGAAAAACGGCGTCGCGCTCGTCCCTTGCAATTGCAGAGAGCCGTTCTCCATTCCGGTGATGATCCGGTCCTTCTCGCCGTCTGGAAGCTGCGCGAACGGATTGCCGGCGTAAGTGGCGCGGCAGAATGCATCGAGCGCCACGAGCATGCGGTGATAGAGCTGCGCCGGTGTAGACGGCGCCTGTAAACCCTGCTCGGGTGTGGCTTGCAGAAATGGCGGGCTCATGTAGAGGCCCCGGGCGCTGCCATAAGCGCCGGCCAACTGGCGGTCTATGAAGACGGCGCACCCGCAGTCCTTGCCACCGGCAGTTTCCGCATCGGGCGGGATCAATCGGTCCACCAAAGCCTCGACCGCGGCCCCTTCCTCGGGGGTAAAGAACACCCATGGCCCCGGCTCGACCGCCTGCGGAGGATCGCCGGCGAACGGTCGCCACGGCATTCCGGTGCCGCCGGCCAAGGTTCGTGCGCCTGCCGTTTGTGTGACGAGCAGCAATGCGGTCGAGGCGAGCAACGCTCTTCGGCTGGGCAGCTTGGGTGTTGGTCTGGCGTGCAGATCGGCGGAACGACATGATATCGCGTTAACGGCTGCCGAGTTCGCTGACATGGCGCTCTCTCCTTAGGGCGGGGGCGTTGCCTCGGAAGACGGTGTAGCTGATTGCAGTGTAGCCTTCGACGTGCTGATGGCGCTGATCGAGGGCGTGCGCGGCGAGGTCGTCGAAGGACGCGCCGGTGGCGCGCGTGTGGCCGGACCGGGCGGTCACCGCCGAGAGCCGCGTGCGATAGGCCCCGACTCTCGCCGGGAAAGCGTATTAACTAGCGCCGGCTGTTTCTTTCACACGCTCACTGCGGACGAGGCTGCCGAGCGGAGCGAGGCGGGTGAGGGTTTCAGTGGAACTGGGGCTTCACCTTCTCGCAGAGCAGCTGCAGTGACTTCATCACGCGGTGATGCGGGATCTTGGTGCCGCAATTCATCTCCGCCAGGATGCCGTCGAG
>VAZT01000309.1 GCA_005884825.1 Alphaproteobacteria bacterium | reverse complement strand
ATTGCGGCGGCGGAAATCGCGAATTGCGTTAACCGTTCGACCAGCGATCGATCACGCCTACGCATGATGGCGAGGGCGGCAAGCCCGACGAAGAACATAGCTGCAGTTTCGTGAGTTACTGCTCCCAACGCGGTTACAGAAATAGCGAGAAGCGCTCCCCAGATGTTATGCGTCCGGAATAGCACTAAGAAAAAAATTATCCACAGCAAACAGGACGCAATCATGCCCTCGCCGATGGCCGCGAGGCTGGTCATCGGGCAGAGGGCCACTAGATTGATCAGAGGACCGACGATCCATCCCTTTTGCCCACGCGGGAGAATCAACCAGCAGCTGGCAGTCAGGATGATGGGCCAACCCAAGGCGCCCAGGGTGAACAGCCGCGCAAGTGTCGGCAAATCCGTGACGCCAAATTGTATTCCGAGGATAAGAAGCGACTGCTGGAGGATTTGAACCAGCTTTCGCGCGGGTTCCAGAAGGTAAAAGTCTTCAGAAGCAAGAATATGCACGATGTAGTTGGAGCCGTCTGCGAACATACCTCGCATTTCGGAGACCGCATACAGCATCGTTGCCGTTGAAAGTATGATTGATAACAGGAATACGTTTCGGATGGTCGCAAAATTTAATGCGTTCGCCAATGTGAACGGTCTACTCAGAACGATTTGGAGGTTTGGCAGCAATCGTCTCCTCTGGCGCTTTAGCAATTCTCGTTTGGGTGATTGGGCGGCGACAATCCGACTGTAGCACACCGGCGAAGGCAGCGCGGCCAGCATTGTCAGATTAAAGTTGTCTCAGGCGAGACCGGGGGCGGTATAAATACCGGCGTGAGGGATCCCCGCTCTATTCTCATCACCGGTGCGAGCAGCGGTATCGGCGCCGCCCTGGCCGGGGCCTACGCCGCGCCGCGAACGCATCTGGCGCTTTGCGGCCGAGACGCTGCCCGGCTCGCCGCCGTGGCCAATATGTGTCGCGAGCGCGGCGCCGAGGTGATCGAGGCTTGCCTCGATGTTACCGAGGCGGCGGCCGTTGCCGCGTGGATTGACGACGCCGATCGCGCCTCGCCCCTCGAGCTGGTGATCGCGAATGCCGGGGTTCAGGGCGGGTTGTGGCGGGATGGCGCCGGCGAAACGCTCGACGAGCTGCACCGCGTGATGGACGTCAATTTCGGCGGGGTTTCGAACACGCTCCACCCGGTGCTTCCGGCAATGCGTCGCCGGCGGTGCGGCCAGGTTGCGCTGATCTCCTCGCTGGCGGCGCTGAGAGGGATACCGTTCTCGCCCGGCTATTGCGCGAGCAAGGCCGCAGTACGGATCTACGGTGAGGCGCTGAGGAGCTGGCTGGCCCCGGAGGGGATCGGCGTGTCGGTCGTCATGCCGGGTTTCGTCGAAACCCGTCTGTCCCAAACGGTCGCTGGACCCAAGCCGCTGATATCGCCGCCCGAACGCGCCGCCCGGATCATTCGGCGGGGCTTAGCGAAGGGGCGCCGCCAGATCGCCTTTCCCTATCCGCTCTACCTCGGCATGCAGCTGCTGCGAGCACTTCCGGCGGCATTGGTCGACCCTATGCTGCGCCGTGCTGCCGTCGACATTGGTCCTTATGTTTGATTATTTCGCTCTGAGTTTAAAAAATCATGCCCTGCTGGGATCGCCGCCGGTTGCGCAGGGCGCATTGCACCGCGTCGCCCGGTCTGCTCATCCTGCGCCAGGAAAAATATCGCCGCCGCCGGTCACTGAACACCCGCGGCGCTCGGAGGGGTAGCAAAGCGATTTGGATCGCGATGCGGCGAGCCCCGTAAATGCCGTCGAGCACGACACTCCAGACGCGACCCATTGGCGACAACGGGTGAACGCGATAGCCGAGCTTGCGCTGCTCTGCCCCCGCCAGCCAGGCGAACCGCGCGAGCCGATGGGCCGGCCATGACTGCGCCCTAGCCAAGGGATCGAATGATGAATCCTTGGGCACCGGCCGCCAATGGACCCCCTCGCCCTCCGTCCGGCCAAAGCTCGAGGAACCGAACACCGGGATCTCATCAACCCGGTCGGAGGGGTAAAGCGCCGGGTCGAGCCCCAGGAAAGCGATGACCCGAGCAATCTCGCGAGCCGGATCGGCCGTCAGATCTTCAAACCGGATCAGCTGACAGCGCGCGCCATCAGCGCTCGCCAAAAAAGACAAAACGCGGCGGACGGATTGGCGCCAGGCCAGCATGGCCTCTTCATAGGGCCAGCCGAAGCTTCTGCGCCCCGATTCGACCGTTGGCGGCCCGTCCCGCACCAAAACCAGCACCTTCGCATCCGGGAACAAGGTGGTCGCGGCCGCGATCCCTTCAGTCGTGGGAGAGCGGAGCATCAGACGGATATCGCGGGTTGGCCCCTCCTCTTCCGGGCCAGGGTCAGCGAAGCGCAGCAGCGCCGTGCCGACATGCATTGCCAAGCGGGATGCCCCGCCCAGGCGCTGGAGCCACCAATCGTCCCAGCTGTCGGCAACCGATCGGCAAAAATTCAGCAGCGTCTCACTGTTGGCAAGAAAGAAATCCTCCGGAACCTTCGATTTTCGACAATGCGGATGCAACGCAAGCAGGTTTTCCAGGTAATTCGACCCGCTTCGGGGGCACGCTGACAACAGTATTATCGCTTTGTGTTGCTGCGGCTCGCTGTGCTCCGGGAGACGATCTTCAGGCCGCTTGCAAACGTTCGCTGGGCGATTCGCGGCGGCGGACGGGTGCAGCCCTGCTGACATTCGCTCCTCAAATCGCCCACAGGGGGACGAACCTCTAGCGAGCGCTTCGCCAGAGCTCACCAAGGCTGGCGGCCAACCCGTACCCGGCCGTTCGATGATAGGGCGAGGCCGGTGGCAACATCCCCATCACCCGATCATGCGCCGCAGCCAAATTATGATACGGGATGCCGGGAAAGAGATGATGCATGGCGTGAAACCGCAGCCCGACTGGCGCCCATAGCGGGATTAGCCAGGAGCGCCGCGGATAGTTCAACGAATCGAGCAGTTGCTGGGTCGCCGTCATTGGTTCACCGGCCGAGCGATAGCGATGCGCCGCCAAGGTGCGCAAGCTGTTCAGAAACAGCGCAGCGGCGCCGATCAGATACAGCTGCACCAACAGCTCCGTGTTTATCAGCCGTGCAATCAGGGCAGCGGCCGTTGCGAGCAGATACGTGAAGACGCCGGCTTCCTGGATGCGCCAGCCGCATGCCTCCTGCCGCGAGGGCACGTCGCGACGGTAACGGGGGTCGACAACCAGCGACGAGGCGTTGACTGCGACCCATTCCCGAAACCTATAGTTGAAGCAGGAGAGCGGCCCGAGTATCCCGAATCTCAGGACACCCGCCGGCAGCCCGAGAAAGCTGGAGGCGGCAAACATCACTATCCCGATGCGGTTGCCCGGGCATCCCCAGGGTCTGTATTCCCCGTCCTCCGCGGAACCGTAGGCGCCTCGGGCGTGGTGGTCGCGATGCGAGCCATAGAGAAAGCTCGGCACCAGCAAGGGGATGCCGCAGAACAGGTTCCATGCGACACGGAACCCCGGAACGCGGCCCGGCGACAGGTGCGCGAGTTCGTGGATGAACACGACGGCCCGATACATGGAGAGCACTGCGACCACGGCACAAACAAGCTTGAGCGGATTGTTGATCGGCAGCACCGCAGTAGCCGCAAACCCGGCGTAGAAGCAAATTATCGAGGCGAGGAAATCGGTCCAGTAATAAGCGGGTTTCGGAACCAACAAGTCGTCGAGTGCTCGCCGCAGATGCTTGATGGGCAGCTCGCCCCCGGTGCCTTCGAATGGCATCAAGATCTCCTCATTCGCGGGCGAGAGCGGGCGGGGCATCAACCATTTCTCGGATCTGAGTTTTCCGATACGGTCCGAGCTCGAATAGCATAAGGTCAGCCGCCGTTCGGTGCCGGACGGATCTCCAGGCTTGCCGCATCTTCGCTCCGATGCTGATGAATAGCGCTCGCACTCCCGGCGCGCCAGATATCGCGTACGCTGCCCCCGCGCCTGAACGCAACTCGGCTACAGCTAGCCCTATCGAGGTGACCGCGCTTCGCGGCCGGCGCGACCGCGACCGCTTTGTCGACCTGCCCTATCGGCTTCATCGCGATGATCCGAACTGGGTCCCGCCGTTGCGTCGAGACATGCATCGGTTGCTCGACCGGCGCCGGAACCCGTTCTTCGATCACGGCGAGGCCTGTTTCTGGCTGGCATGGCGCGACGGGGTGCCGGTCGGACGCATCAGTGCGCAGGTCAATCATCTTCATCTCGAGACCCATCGCGACGAGACCGGCAATTTTGGCTTGCTCGAGGCGATAGACGACCAGGCCGTGTTTACCGCGCTGCAACGCGCCGCCGAGAATTGGCTGCGGGAACGTGGCATGCGTCGGATCCTGGGCCCATACAGCTTGTCGATGAACGACGACATCGGCGTCCTGGTGTCGGGCTTTGAGACTCCGCCCATGGTTGGCATGCCGTACACGCCTCCCTATTACGCGGATCGACTCGTCGCCGAAGGCTATGCCAAGGCAAAGGACCTGCACGCATTGCGGGTCACGCTTGCCGATATCGTAACGAGGCACCTCCACCAGCTCGAACGCGTCACCGCTCGGCTTCGTGCGGAAGGGCGGATCGCCGTGCGCCCTCTCGATCCCGCCCGCTTCGCCGAGGAAATGCAGCTGGCTCTCGATATCTATAACGAGGCCTGGACCCAGAATTGGGGGTTCCTGCCGGTAACCGAGCGCGAGGCCAAACAGATCATTGACCAACTCGCGCCTGTGCTTCCGCCGCAAAGCGTGGTCTTCGCGCTCGCCGATGGTGAGCCGGCGGCGATGCTGGTCGCCCTCCCCAACCTCAACGAGATCCTATCTGATCTCGGCGGCAGGCTGTTTCCGATCAACTGGCTGAAACTGTTGTGGCGGTTGCACTTCCGCAAACCAAGAACAGCGCGGGTGATGCTGACCGGGGTGCGGCAGCGATATCGCAGGTCGGCATTGAGCATGGCGCTCGTCACGTTGATGCTGGGCGAAATCCTGGACGCTGCGCGCCGCGCCAATATCGAGATGGTCGAGTTCTCATGGATCCTTGAGGATAACAAACCCTCACTCGAAGGCTGCCACGCGATTGGCGCGCAGCTTGATAAGCTCTATCGCATCTATTCCAAGGCTCTGTGAGCGCTATTATGCCACGGAAAGAGCTTTGGCTTCGGCCGGCGCCGGCAGGGGGGCGCTCCAGCGACCAAGATCGATCTCCCCGATCTGCCGATTGATTTGAGCGATCACCTGGCGTGAGAAGGGGCCGTGGTGCAGATAGAGGGCGCTCATCATCACCAGAAACCGCAAGGCCCGCGGGTTGTGGATGGCGCAGTGGAGCACGCTCTTCCAGAATTGCCTCGCCGTTCCGGGACCCGCATTGGGTAATCGCCAGACCAGCCGGCCCAGCAAGCGCAGGTCGCGCAACGCCTGCGGCAGCGATGTCTTGAACCTGGGCTTCCCGCACCTGAGCATGCGGCCGACACGGCGCACGCGGCCGAAATAGGCAGCCGGCTCGTATACTGCGCCGAGCACCGCCCGGTAATCCGCAAGCACGTCACGGCGCGGGCGCTTTGTTTCGAAGTTGAGACCGATCGTGCATTGATCGCCCGCATCCTGCGGGCTGGGCGCGTCATAACCGGGAAAGAGCCGCCCCTCGCGCAATAGCCGCCGCCCCAATTGTGTCGCCGGCAGCGCGTAGAGCAACCCGACTGTGCAAACCGGGATCGCCGTATGCTCGATGCACTCGATCATGCCCTCGGCGGTATTGCCCTTCTCACTGTCAAAGCCGACAATAAAGCCCGCGAACACAAAAATGCCGGCGTTGTAGATTTTGTAGATACTCTCCTGCAGGCTGCGCCGGGTATTCTGCTTCTTTCGCATCGAGACCAGAGTGTCCGTATCAGGACTTTCGATCCCAACGAAGATCGCAAAGAAATTGGCTGCTGCCAGGGCGCTGAGCAATTCGGAATCGTCCGACAGATTTATCGATGCTTCGGTCGAAAATTCAAACGGAAAGCTCTTCTCTTTCTGCCAGCTCTGTAAATCAGGCAGAAATTTTTTGAGAGCCTTCTTGTTGCCAATCAGGTTGTCGTCGACAAAATCGACATGGCCGCGATAGCCGAGCGCGTACAAGGCGTCGAGCTCGGCCAGAATTTGCTCGTTCGTCTTGGTTCTCGGCACTCGGCCGTACAGCTCGATGATGTCGCAAAACTCGCAATTGAACGGACAGCCGCGCGAGAACTGGATGCCGACATGGAGATAATGGTCGAGCTTCAACAGATCGAAGCGCGGCGTCGGGCTCCTCGTAACGTCGGTCCGTCCCATCGGCGCCTCGAAAACGCCTTCGTCTGCCCCGCTGCGCCACGCAGCGAGGAAATCCTCCATTATCTCCTCGGCCTCGCCGAGGACTCGGAAGTTCGCGCTGCGATA
>VAZT01000308.1 GCA_005884825.1 Alphaproteobacteria bacterium | reverse complement strand
AGCCGAGCGAATTCCGGATCGTCGAGCGCCGCCAACACCGCCCGCAACCGGGCCGGCGATTCCGGGTGATGCCGGCCGGGGTCGTGGTCGAGACAGGCTGGGTGGGTATACAGAAGCGTTGTCATCGCAGGATCCTCGCGGCCGAGTTGCGTGTCGCACACCCGTTCAGATGATAACCACAGGCTTGGCGCGCCTGATCCCCTAACGGCGGCTCGAGCCATGAAAGACGAGCGCGGCCCAGCCGACCAGCAAACCCGCGCCGCCGAAAGGCGTAATCATACCGAGCCATTCGCGTCCGCTCAGCGCCAGCGCAAAAAGGCTGAGGCTGAACAGCAGCGTGCCTGCGGCAAAGCTCCAGCCGGCGACGGTCAGCGCAAGCCCGAGCCGGTCGCGGGATTGCGCCAACGCCGTCACGGCAATCAATGCCGTGGCGTGCACCATCCCGTAGAGGGCGGCCGTCCGCAGCAATTCGGCGCCGCGTTCGCCGGCCGGCAAGTGCGCCGCCGCGGCGCCTGCCGCGACCGACAGGAACCCGCCGAGCGCTGCCGCGACGAGCCACGCTCGGATCATCACCGCACCGCTTTTTCGCGCAGGGCGGATTCATAGAGTGCGAGCGTCTCGCGCGCGACGGTATCCTCGCCAAAGTCGCGCTCGACCAATGCGCGTCCCGCACGCCCCATCGCCCGGCGGCGCACCGGATCGCAAGCCAGGGCGGCGATGGCGTCCGCCAGTCCCTTGACATCGCGCGGAGGCACCAGAATGCCGTTGTCGCCGGGACGCACAACCTCTCGGCAGCCGGCTACGTCGCTGGCGACAATGGGACGCGCGCAGGCGGCCGCCTCGAGCAGCGCCTTTGGCACGCCTTCGCCATAGGTCGAGGGCAGCACCGCGATTGCCGCCCGGCGCCACACGGCACGGACATCGACCACCGGGCCGAGCCATTCGACTCCGTGATCGGCGGACCCCAACGAAATGAGTCTTTCAGCCGCGAGGGAGCCGCGATTGTCGGGATCGGTCGGTCCGGCGAGCAAGAGTTCGACCGGCAGGCCGCGCCCGCGAAGGAGGCGGATTGCGGCGGCAGCATCGAGCACACCCTTGTCGCGCAGCATACGCGAGACGAGCGCAACCGTGACGGTCGTGGCTTCGGGATCGGGTAGCGCCCGAAAATGGTTACAGTCGACACCCGACCCCCTGATCATCACGATCCGTCGAGGGGCGATCCCGAGCGTCGTCAGGGCGTCGCGGTCTTCGGGGTTCTGCACAATGACCCAGCCCCGCTCTCTAGCCGCCGCGAGACGCAGCGCGATGCCCAGCGACGGCCGCCGCAATCTCGCGGCAAAGCTCGCGGCCGAGAACCCGGACCCCAGACCCATTATCGAATCGATCGCCATCGGAGCACTTTCCGGGGCCGGGAAGGCGCGGCGCAGAGCGATGCCGCCGAACAGCACCGATTTCAGTGCGATATGATGGACAACATCGGGCCGTTCGGCGCGATAGAGCCGCGCAATTTCGGCAATGGCCCGCCCCGCGCCAACCAGCCCGTCGCCGCGCCGCCGCCAGCCGATCGGACGCAACGCGAAACCTTCGTCGCGGATCCGATCGCCATGCGCGCGCACGCGCGTCGCGACCACGACATCGAAGCCGGCTGCCCGGGCGGCGCGCGCCGCGGGCAGACGGTGCGAGCAGAAGTACCAATCCTCGGTGACGAGAAAGAGCAGCTTTGGCCGTCGCGCCGCGCCGGGCGCCGTGAAGCGTCGCGGCAGGTTCAGCGGTTCTGTGATAACGGACACGGCCACGTCGAAACGCTGGAGGCTGGGATAGGCACCGCCATCTCTCTAACGTATCTGCGTCGGGATTGGTTGGACAATCGGCGAGGCCGTGGCGGCGAGGGGGGCGCTTGGCTCGCATCCTGGTGACCGGTGCGGCCGGCTTCATTGGCCGCGCGCTGTGCGCCGACCTCGTCGAGCGCGGCCATGCGGTGCTCGGGCTGTCCCGGCGTCCGGCGGAGCCAATCCCGGGCCTCGAACTTCGGCCGATCGGAGATATCGGCGCTGCGACCGACTGGTCGGAGCATCTCGACCGTATCGAAATTGTCGTGCACCTCGCCAGCCGCGCGCACCGTTCGGGGCCGGCGGCAGCGGATCACAGCGAGGCGCAGACCGCGCAGGTCTTGGCGCACTGTGCGGCGAAGGCCGGGGTGCACCGATTGATCCATATGAGTTCGATCCGGACAATGGGCGATGCGACTCCGCCGGGAGCGCCGTTTCGTGCGACCGACCCGCTGCGCCCGGGCGATCGTTATGGCCGCAGCAAGCTCGAGATCGAGCAAGCGTTGCAGACGGCGGCGCAGGAATGCGGGATCGAGATCGTCATTCTCCGGCCGCCGCTCGTCTACGGTCCCGGCGTGAAGGCAAATTTCCGCGCGCTGATGCGTCTCGTTGCGAGCGGGCTGCCGCTGCCTTTCGCCGCGATCGACAATCGCCGCAGCCTGATCTTCATCGATAACCTCGTCGATCTGGTTGGCCGCGCGTGCCTGCATCCCGGCGCGGCCGGGCGGGTGCTGCTGGCGCGCGATGCCGCCGACCTGTCGACGCCCGAGCTGATCCGGCTCCTCGCCGCCGGACTGGGTCGGCCGGCCCGGCTCTTCGGTGTCCCAGGGCCGGCCCTCACCATGCTTCGCAGGCTTCCAAAGCTGGGACCGCTGTTCTCGCGGCTCTCCCTCTCGCTACAGGTCGATGACGCGGAGACACGCGCCGCGCTCGATTGGACGCCTCCGGTCTCGCCCGAAATCGGGCTCGCAGCGACTGCAGCAGCCTTTCGCGACCGGTCGTAACGAGAACCCGCCGCGTGCCGCGGTGTTCTCAATGCGAGCATCCAGAACGAGACCCCATGTCCGCCATTACCGAAGACACTCTGTTGATCCGACAAGCGCTCGCCTATGCCATCGAGCTTTACCGCGAGTTGACCGAGGAGAATGGCGCCCCCAGCCTGGGCACGCAGAACCAGGTGGTGGATTTCATTTTGGCCGATCCGGAGCTGCGCACCGCGGCCGCGCATTGGGGCCGCCTGATCGAAAGCGACGAGGCGACGACCGCGCCGCCGCGGCGGTTACCATATGACACGGCCTACCGGCGCATCAGGGATTATCTTCAATCGATCATGGATCAGCCGGTCTTTACCCGGCCCGGACAGGAACCACCCGATCGCCGCTGATTTTGGTGTTCCGGTGCGCTATATCGGACGCAAATCCCTTTTGAAGCGGAGAAGGCGGTCATGCCGAGCTTCGATATCGTTTCGCGGATCGAGCTTCCCGAAGTCGACAACGCCCTTGCCGGAATTACCCGCGAGATCGGGACGCGCTTCGACTTCAAGGGCAGCAAATGCAAGGTCGAGCGTCAGGAAGGCGTGCTCAACGTCATCGCCGACGACGAGCTCAAGCTGAAGCAAATGCACGAATTGCTGAAGGTGCATATGACGCGCCGCAAGGTCGACCCGGCGGCGTTGGATTACAAGACGCCGGAGAAGGCGTCGGGCAACACGCTGAAGCAGACGATTGTGCTGCGGCAAGGCATCGACGCCGATCTCGCAAGGCAGCTGATCCGCGAGCTCAAGGACAGCAAGCTGAAGGTGCAGGTCTCGATCCAGGGCGACGAGCTGCGCGTCACCGGCAAGAAGCGCGACGATCTGCAGGCGGCGATCGCCGTGGCGCGCGGCATGAAGATCGAGCAGCCGTTGCAATACGTGAATTTCCGCGATTAGCGGGTGCCGGCCGCCGGTTGTGTCGATCGACGCAGCGGGTTAGCTTCTTCGCCTCAAGCGAGAGGCAATTTCCGATGCGGCTGGGTTTCGTCGGCACGGGGACGATGGGTGCGCCGATGGCGGGCTGTCTGATCGATGCCGGCCACCAGCTGACGGTCTACGATATCAGGCCTGATGCCACCGCCGCGCTTTGTGCCCGCGGCGCACGCTCAGCCGAAGACCCGGCTGCCGTCGCCCGCAGCAGCGAGGTGGTGTTCACGTCGTTGCCCGGCCCCGCGGAGGTAGAGAATGCCGCGCTCCACCCGGAAAGCGGGATTCTTGCCGCGTTGCAACGGGGCGGCGTTTACATCGATATGACGACGAATGCGCCGGCGGTGGCGCGCCGGGTCGCCGAGGCTTGCCGGGCGCAGGGCGTCGACATGCTCGACGCGCCGGTCAGCGGGCGTCCGCCGACGATGACGGTCATGGTCGGCGGCGGCGAGGCGGTCTTCGCCCGCTGCCGGCCGCTGTTCGCGGCGATGGCCGGAAACATCTTCTATGTCGGCGGGGCGGGGGCCGGCTGCACCGCCAAGCTGGTCACCCAGTATCTCGGCTACACCAATTTCATCGCGGCGCTCGAAGGCATGCTGATCGGCGCCAAGGCCGGCATCGACCTCGGCGTCTTGGCGCAGATCGTTCCGGTGAGCGCCGGCGCCAGCCGGACCTTCGACAATATCCCGCGCTCGGTCCTGCCGGGCACGTTCACCGCCGGCGGAACCCTCGACATC
>VAZT01000307.1 GCA_005884825.1 Alphaproteobacteria bacterium | reverse complement strand
ACGTGCCGAGCTCGAGCCCCACCAGCTGTGTCAAGGGTTGGCGAAACAGGTAGATGACGAGCAACAGCAATGGCAATGGCGGCAGCGACAGGAACAGGTCGGTGAGCCACATCAGCGCCGCATCGATACTGCCGCGAGACATGCCGGCAATCGCCCCGATGGCTGTGCCGACAGTGATTGCCACCAGCATGGCAGCGAGGCCGACCGCAAGCGATATGCGCCCGCCATAAAGCATCCGGGCGAGCAGATCCTGACCGAGGTCGTCGGTGCCGAATGGATGATTCCACGACAGGCCTTCGAGATGCGCGCCAAAATCGATGTCGTTTATCGGCACTCGCCACAGCAGCGGCCCGAATGCCACCGCCAGCGCCATCAATGCCAAAATGACGGCGCTCGCAACGGCCAGCTTATGCTGGCGAAAGCGTCGCCAAATCTCGCCGGCGGGCGATCCCGGCTCGACGAGGACGATGCCCTCCGCAATCGGGCTAGCGGTAGGCGATGCGAGGGTCGAGCCAGCCATAGAGGACGTCGGCAAGCAGGTTGAACAGGATGACCAAGCAGGCGAACACAAACGTCACCGCCATAATGACCGGCGTGTCGTTGGCGAGGATCGAACTGATCAGCAGCGATCCGATGCCGGGGATGCGAAAGATCTGCTCAGTGACGATGGCACCCCCGAACAGTGCCGGCATCTGAAGTGCGACCAGGGTCACTACCGGGATCAACGCATTGCGCACGATATGCTTGATCAAGACCATACGCTCGGGGAGACCCTTCGCGCGGGCGGTGGTGACATAGTCGAGACGACTTACTTCGAGCACCGAGGAGCGCATATAACGGGTCCACGAGGCCGCCTGCAACAGGGCGAGCACCGCCACCGGCATCGCCGATTGTTTTAACTGTTCCCAGTACCAATGCCAGCCAGAGCCGCCGATGTCGGTGCGGTAAACAAATGGCAGCCAGTCGAGATAGATGCTGAACAGCAGGATGAACAGAAGACCGGTGAAGAATGTCGGCAATGAAAAGCCGATGAACGCGAACAGATTGGCGATGTGGTCGAAGATAGAGTAGGGCCGTACTGCCGAATACACGCCGACGGGCAGCGCGATAAGCAGCGCCAGAACCTGCGACGACCCAATGATGAACAACGTGGCGGGCAGCCGCTGGAGGATCAGGGTATCGACATCCATCCGGCTGACGAACGAGAAGCCCCAATCGCCGTGCAGCATCGCGGAAAGCCAGCGCAGGTAACGCAGCGCGATCGGATCGTCGAGCCCGAACTTCGCGCGCAGCGTGGCCCCCACTTCGGGCGGGACATTCGGGTTGCTCGCGAGCTCCCCGAACGGGTCGCCGGGCGCCAGCGCCAGCACCGCAAACAGCACGACGCTGATCCCGAGGAGGCTCGGGACCGCAATCAGCAAGCGCCGGAGCAGGTATCGGCCCATACCCTATGCTGATGCAAAGCCGGTCACGTCTCGCGGTACCAGTCTTTCAGGTTCCAGAAATCGTTGTCCCAGCCGCTCAAGCTCGCTTTGAGCTTATGCGAGATCGCCGCCACCCAGCGGCGGTTCACGACCGGGATCACGGTCACGTCTTCCACGACCATGTCGTTCATTTTAATGAACAACGCGGCTCGCTTGACCGGGTCGAGCTCGCCCTGCGCCGCACGATAGATCTTGTCGTATTCCTCATTGTGCCAACGGGTCGAATTGCGGCCTTGCCATTTGTTTTCTTTCGAAGCGATCTCCCACGATACGAACGTTTGCATAAAACCTTCCGGATCGGGAACCGAAGGCGTGCCGACTGTGTACATCTGCAGATCCGCATAAAACTTCCTGGCGGTGTCAGGATTTGCGACATCGGAGGAGAAATAGACCGACGCCGTCACCGACTTAAGCTCCATATCGATGCCCGCCTTCTGGCACGCCTGCTTTATGATAGCTTGGGTCTTCTGGCGCGGCGCGTTGATAGCGGTTTGGAAAACGAGCTTCAGCTTCTTGCCGTCCTTGGCGCGGATGCCGTCGGGTCCGCGCATCCAGCCGGCCTCTTCTAGCAACCGGTTCGCCTTATCGACGTTGAACTCCCATTTCGTGTTCTTCGAGACAAAGCGCTCGGGATTATTGAGGAAATTTCCGGTCGCGACCCCGGTGCGGCCATATATGTGCGCCTCGACCGAGGCACGGTCGACGAGCAATCGGAGCGCCTGTCTTACGGCCGGATCGCTGAACAACGGATGCCTTGTCTTGGGGCTCGAGCGCTCGCCGTCGACCTCGGTCCACGGATCGGCGAAGTTGATCTGGATGTGCTCCATTGCCCTGCTCTGCACGATTTCCGCGCGACCCCGGGCGTTCCCGGCGTTCTCCAGTCTCAAAAGAATCTCGTCCTCGACTTGCACGTTCCAGGCGTAATCGTATTCGCCGGTCTGGATCACAGCACGCGCCGCCGACACCGCGTCGCCGCCGCCTTTCATCTCGATCGTGTCGAAATACGGCCGGTTGGCGACATGATAGGAGGGATTGCGTTCGCCCCTGATCAGATCGCCCGGTTTGAATTCGACGAACCGATAAGGGCCGGTTCCCGCCGGCTTCAGGTTGGCCGGAGCGTCACGCGAATTGGCGCCCTTATAGGGTTCGAATAAATGCTTCGGAATGATCATGCCCCAAAACGCGACGAAGGGACCGGCCCAAAACGGCGTTGGCTTTTCGAAGCGCACGCGCACGGTAAGCGGATCGATCTTTTCGATCCTCGCGTCCCGATAGATGCCGATCGTCGTTGCGGCTGTCGCCGGGTCAGAGGCGTATTCCCAGTTGAATACGACATCATCGGCAGTGAAGGGCTGGCCATCGTGCCACTCGACGCCTTTTTTGAGCTTCCAGGTCACCGACCTGCCATCAGCTGCGACGCCGCCGTTTTCGATGTCAGGGATCTCGGCGGCGAGCACCGGCACGAGATTTCCATCGGGATCCCACGCCGCCAGTGGTTCGTAAAAGATCCGGCACCCCTCCGCGTCTTTGGTGCCGACGGCGAAATGCGGATTGAGCAGGGTCGCGGCCTGCCAAAACAACAGTTTGAGCGCCCCGCCGCCGCCGGCTTTGGTCGGCTTGTACTCGGTTGAGGGCGCGGTTTGCGCCAGACCGGCATGAGCCAGGAGCTGTGTCGCAAAAGGCGCGGTAAGGCCGAGGCCGACCATCTTGTGCACGAAGGCGCGGCGCGACACGCGCCCCGCCTTTACTGCAGAAATGAGCTCTCGCAGCTCTTGCTCATTCATGAAATGCTCCCTGACCGGCGTCTCTTCCGGGCGCCGTCATGTCTCGCGATACCAGTTCTTCAGATCCCACAAAACGTTATCCCAACCACTCAAAGTCGCCCGGAGCTGACGCGACATCGCCGAGACGCCCGGACGGTACACGACCGGGATGGCCGCCGGATCTCCCACGACCATGTCGTTCATCGCGATAAACAACGCCGCCCGCTTGACCGGGTCGAGCTCGCCCTCGGCCGCATGATAAGCCTTGTCGTAATCCTCGTTGTGCCAGCGGGTGATATTGCGGCCCTGCCACTTGTTGTCCTTGGACGCAATTTCCGAGGAGAGGAACTGGCGCATGAAGAAACCGGGGTCAGGCTCGCTCATCGTCGTCGTGAACATCTGCAGATCGGCGTAGAATTTCGAGTAAGTATCCGGATTGGCGACGTCAGAGGAAAAATACACCGACGCCGTGACCGATTTGAGTTCTACTTCGATACCCGCCTTCTGGCACGCCTGTTTGACGATCGCCTGAGTCTTCTGGCGCGGCGCGTTGATCGACGTCTGGAAGACGAGCTTCAGCCTCTTGCCATCCTTGCTGCGGACGCCGTCCGGGCCGCGCTGCCAACCGGCCTCGTCCAACAGCTGGTTCGCCTTGTCGATACTGAGCTCCCATTTCGTGCTCTTCGAAGCGAAGCGCGGCGGGTTGTTGATGAAGTTGCCGGTCGCGAGCCCGGTGCGTCCGTAGATATGAGCCTCTACTGAGGCGCGGTCGACGAGCAGGGTCAGCGCGCGCCGGACCGCCGGATCGCTGAACAGGGGATGCTTTGCCTTGGCGCTGGAGCGCTCGCCATCGACCTCAGTCCAAGGATCGCTGCTGTTCAGCTCAATGTGCTCGATATTGCCGCCGGGCACGATCTCGACCCGGCCCCTGGCGTTGCCGCCGTTTTCGAGCCTGAGGAGGATCTCGTCCTCGACCTGCAGGTTCCACGCGTAGTCGTATTCGCCCGTCTGAAGCACGGCGCGTGCCGCCGAAACGGCGTCGCCACCCCCCTTCATCTCGATCGTGTCGAAATACGGGCGGTTGGGGAGATGATAGGAGGCGTTGCGCTCGCCTTTGACCAGATCACCCGGCTTAAACTCGACAAATCGATAGGGGCCGGTTCCGACCGGCTTTAGGTTCGCCGGCGCTTCGCGCGAATTGGCGCCCTTGTAGGGCTCGAACTGATGCTTCGGGATGATCATGCCGAAGTAGCCGACGAAGGCGCTGGCCCAGAACGGCGTCGGCTTGGCAAAATGCACGCGAACGGTGAGAGGATCGACCTTTTCGACTTTGATGTCCCGGTAGTTGCCGATTGTCGTGGAGGCGGTTGCCGGGTCGGCGGCATATTCGCCAGTGAACACGACATCGTCAGCGGTGAACGGATTGCCGTCGTGCCACTGCACGTCCTTCTTGAGCTTCCAGGTCACCGACATGCCATCGGGTGCCACCCCGCCGTTTTCGATATCCGGGATTTCGGCCGCGAGCACCGGCGCCAAATTGCCGCCGGAGTCCCAAGCCGCGAGCGGCTCGTAGAAAATGCGCGAGCCCTCCTGGTCCTTGGTGCCGACGGCGAAATGCGGGTTGAGCAAGGTCGGGGCCTGCCAGAACAGCATCTTGAGCGCCCCGCCGCCCCCGGCCTTGGTCGGCTTGTACTCGGCTTGGGTCGCGGTTTGCGCCAAACCGGCATGGGCCAGCAGCCGGTTCGCAAAAGGCGCTGTGAGGCCGAGGCCGATCATCCTGTGCACAAAGGTGCGGCGCGACACGTGGCCTGACTTCACGGCCGCAATGAGATCTCGCAAGTCTTGCTCTTTCATGGAGAAGTCCCTAACCGGCATTGCGGACGCGTCGCATTTAAGTCGAAGTCATTCTCGTCAGTAAAGCACCGACGGCAGATAAGCGCCCCCCGGCTCGTTGTAGAGGCCGATTGTCATCAGCGTCAGTTGGTGCACAAGTCGCAGCTCGTGCTGCAGGCACCAGCGAAACAGGCCGCCGTTTCGCGTCGGCACCAGAAATCCACCGCCCGGGAAAGCAGAGGCCGATCCGATCAACGCCTTCAGGCCATTGTTGGTCTCGGCGACGGCGTGAGCGAAGAAGGCGATGTCAGTGCAGTAGGCGGTGATCTCGCCCAGGTGCTCGACGACCCGCGCCGACCCCTGCCGGACTGCATCGCCGAGCTCACCACCGCGGTCGTGCCCGTGGACCCGCCGGCACAGCGCGTTGCAAGCGGGGATGTCGCGTTCCACCGTTGGCCTCACCTCGTAGCCCGGGAAGCTGATCCCCAACGGTTTGCCGTCGAGCTTCGACACTGTCTCGCGCGTCTCGAAGCCGAGCTTCGTGTAGAGGCAAAGCGAGCGATTGTGGTAGGCCGATTGCAGGAGCCGCACCCCGGCGAGGCCACGGCGCGCACAACGCTCGATCACATCGAGCATCAGCCGACGGCCGACCCCCTCGTTTTGCGCGCCGGGATCGACCGTTATCGGGCCGATGCCGGCAATCGGACCGCGCTCGTCGAGAAAGTTGCTTCCGACCACCTTGCCGTCGCGCTCGGCAACGACCCCATAGACCCCGGGATGGGCCAGCAGCATCTTCATCAGGCCCGTCGCAATCTTCGCCGACGGGAAATCCCACGGGAAGTTGTGCTCGCTCGCGATCGACTTGAACGCCTCGTAGCAGATCGCGCCACAGGCCGCCGCATCCGCGGGAACGCCCTGCCGCAGGATCACCGTCATCGCTTCCCCCTTTTGGCGCTTCGATCGGTACTTCGTACCAGAACGCCACGGACCGCGCACGCGCGAGCGTGGGCTCTTGTCCTTGACGGTCAATCGGCGGATTATCGCGGTCTGGCGAAGGGTTGGAAGAAGGAACCACCGATGCTGACACGCGAAGAGAACGAGTTGGTGACGAGAGTAGGACCGGGCACGCCGATGGGCAATGTGTTGCGGCGGTATTGGATTCCGGCCCTGATGTCGCGCGAATTGCCGGAACCGGATTGCCCCCCGGTGCGCGTGAAGCTGCTCGGGGAGAAGCTCGTAGGGTTTCGCGACAGCCAGGGCCGCATCGGGCTGGTCGACGAATTCTGCCCGCACCGCCGCGCTTCGCTGTGGTTCGGGCGCAACGAGGAATCGGGTCTGCGCTGCATCTATCACGGCTGGAAATTCGACGTCGAAGGCAAATGCGTCGAGCAGATGAACGAGCCGGAGCCGTTCTGTCACAAGGTTCGGCTGACCGCCTATCCGGCGACCGAGATCGGCGGGGTGATCTGGGCCTATATGGTCGCATGCCCCGATCCTGCATCGCACGATCACCCCGAACACCAACCGCCCCGGCATCCCGGTTCAGGGCCCGTTCGTGCGGGGCAAGGCGCCGATCCTCGAAGTCGACGTCACCGATTACGGCTACCGCTATGTCGGGATCCGCCCGCTGGACGAAGACAAGACCTATGTGCGCTCCTACCATTTCGTGATGCCGTTCACGCAAATCCGGCCGCAGCAGCTCGGACGCGCGCTGGGCGGCGGCGACCGGACCAACATCGCCGGGCACATCTGGGTCCCGATCGATGACGCGAACTGCATGGTGTACAACTGGATGTACAGCTACGGCGAGGAGGGGCTGAGCGAGGATGACCGCATGGAGCGCGGCAATGGGAACGGCCCCGACTATGTCGAGCAGTCGGGCGAGTTCCGCTCGTTCCGCAACGCGCGAAACAACTGGATGATCGACCGCCGGGTGCAGAAATACGAGACCTTCACCGGGATCGACGGCATCAACACGCAGGACCGCGCGGTGCAGGAGGGCATGGGGCCGATCGTCGACCGCTCGAAGGAATATCTGGGTCCCGCCGACCGCGCGATCATCGCAACCCGGCGCCTTTTGCTGCAGGCAGTGAAGACCGTGCAGGAAGGCGGCGACCCGCCCGGCGTCGACACCAGCTACTACTCGGCACGCGCCATCGAGAAGATCTTCCCGCGCGAGATCACCTGGCGCCAGACGGTGCTTCCCGAAATGTACGCCGAGGACATGCCGGTCGCGGCGAAATAGTCCGCTCTGTTGTTTTCACCACGAAGACGCGGAGAGCACGGAGAGGGGATCCCTACTCCGTGTCTCCGTGGTTAAACTTGTCTTCCGAAAAGCCGCCGACGCTCGTCCCGCGCCATCAGCCAGCCGGCGAGCGCGACTAGCAAGAAGACGACGCAGAGGAACAATGTCGCGAGCGCGTTGATCTCCGGGCTCACCCCCAGGCGCACGCTCGAAAATACCGCCATCGGCAACGTCGTCGCGGACGGGCCGGTGACAAAACTCGCGATGACCAGATCGTCGAGCGACAGTGTGAACGCCAGGAGCCAGCCCGAAACCAGGGCCGGGCTGATCCCGGGAAGGGTGATCCGGGTCAGCACCGTCCAGGGACGGGCGCCGAGATCGAGGGCCGCTTCTTCTAGAGCGCGGTCGAACCCAGCCAGTTGCGCGCGCACCAGCACCGACACAAAACAGGCGCCGAACGTCGCATGCGCAACCGTGATCGTCAGCATCCCGCGGCTCGGCCAACCGAACCAGCTCTGGCAGGCGACAAATAGCAGCAGCAGCGACAGGCCGAGGATGACCTCGGGCACCACCAGCGGCGCGAGCAACGCAAACCCGAACACGAGCCGCCCGGGAAAGCGCGCAAACCGCGCCATGCCGAAGCCGGCGCAAGTGCCGAGCACGAGGGAAAGGGCGGCCGCCATTGCGGCGACTTCTAAGCTCGTCAACGCCGCCGTGCCAAATGCGCCGTCATGGAGCAGTGCGCCATACCAGCGGGTCGAGAACCCGGCCCAGACCGTAACAAGGCGCGACGCATTGAACGAGTAGAAGACCAGCAGCACGATCGGCGCGTACAGGAAGCCAAAGCCCAGCATCAATGCAGCAATACCAAACCAGCCTGTTGTCCGGCGCGGAATCACGCTGCATGCCCCCGCTCGAGAAACCGCTGTGCTGCTAAAAGCGGGACCGCCAATGCCGCGACCAGGACGACCGCGACGGCTGCAGCCACCGGCCAATCGCGGTTATTGAAGAATTCGTCCCACAGCACTTTGCCGATCATCAAAGTGTCGGGCCCGCCCAGCAAGTCGGGAATAACGAACTCGCCGAGCGCCGGGATCAGCACGAGCAGCGAGCCTGCCGCGATCCCCGGCAATGTCAGCGGCAAGGTCACGCCGAGGAAGCCCTGCAGCGGTCGCGCGCCGAGATCGGCGGCCGCTTCGATGAGGCTCGGATCGAGGACCGACAAGCTCCCGTAGAGCGGCAGGATCATGAACGGCAGATACGAATAGACGAGCCCGAGCTCGACGGAAAATTCGTTATTGAGGAGCGGCAATGGAGCGGCGGTCAACCCCAACGCGATCAAACACTGGTTCAACAATCCGTTGGGCTCGAGGATCGCGATCCAGGCATAGACGCGGATTAGGAAGCTCGTCCAGAACGGCAGCATAACGAGAAACAGCAGGAGGTGCCGCCGCACCCCTTGCGAGCGGGCAATGGCGTAGGCTACCGGATAGCCGATCAGAAGGCACAGCGCCGTGGCCATTGCTGCATTGCCGAGCGAGCCGAGATAGGCGCGCAGATAGAGGTCATCATTGGTGATCAGCGCAAAATTCGCCAGCGTCGCATGCAATTCGCGACCGCCGTCGTGATCGACCAGAAGCGGCGTATAAGGCGGTATCCCAATTGTGCTCTGGGCCAAGCTGATCTTTACGACAATCAACAGCGGCAACAGAAAAAACAAAGCGAGCCAGAGAAACGGCACTCCGATAAGCAGCAGCCGGCCAGTCCATCCCATACCGGTCATTGCGTTAGGACTACGGCCTCGTCGGGCGGCCAGGTCGCCCATACCGGCGCGCCGCGGCCGAACGAGCTCGCCGCGGCGCCAGGCAGATAGGCCTTGAGCGCCATCCCCTGTTCCGTCGCGAGATGGACGATCGAGCCGCCGCCCAAATAGCCGATCGACGACACGGTCGCGGCAATCGCAAACCCGGCGGGAGGCGCATGCGACAGCACCACCTTTTCCGGGCGCACCGCCAGCGCCGCCGCAGCACCTTCGGGCAACCGTGTGCCGCAGGGCAGCGGGACCGGCTCACGAAAGCCCGCTACGACGAGGGCGAGGCCGTTGAACCCGGCGGTCAGCTCGCCTTCGAACAGGTTCACCTCGCCAACAAAATCGGCGACAAGGCGCGACGCCGGCCGCTCGTAAATTTCAGCCGGAGCGCCGGTCTGTACGACGCGTCCGCGGTCCATTACGGCAACGCAGCTGGCGACGCTCAGCGCCTCTTCCTGGTCGTGCGTGACGACGAGGAAGGTGATCCCGACCCGTTCCTGGATACCGGTCAACTCGAGCCGGGTCTCAGCCCGCAGCTTGCGGTCGAGCGCCGCCAACGGCGCGTCGAGCAGCAGCAATTTGGGCATTTTTGCCAATGCCCGTGCCAATGCGACGCGCTGGCGCTGACCGCCGGACAATTCGTGAGGGCGGCGGCGTGCGTAGCCCGACATCTGCACCAAGGCAAGCATCTCATCGACCCGGGCGGCAATGCGCCGGCGGTCCAGCCGCTCCTGACGCAGGCCGAATGCGATATTGCCCGCGACATCCATATGCGGGAACAGCGCATATGACTGGAACATCATGTTCACCGGCCGCGCATAAGCCGGCAGTCCGGTGACGTCGATCCCGTCAATGAAAATGCGGCCGCTGTCGGGCGTCTCGAAACCGGCAATCATGCGCAGCAATGTCGTCTTGCCGCAGCCCGAAGGTCCGAGGAGCGCGTAAAATGCGCCGCGCTCCACGTTCAGCGAAACGTCGTCGACTGCTGTGGTCGCACCGAAACGCTTCGAGGCCCCGTCGATTTCGAGCAGCGCCATCCGGTCAGCTTAAGTCCCCGCTTATCCTCCCTCTCCGCCCCTGGGAGAGGGGTAAGAATTGCGCGGCAAGACCTACGGAGGGCATTGCAGGTATGGGATCAGCGGCCGGATTTGAGGCGGGTCCAGGCGCGGGTGCGGGCGCGTTCGTAGGCGGCAGGCGCCGGGAGATCGACGTAAAGGCGGCGGCGGATTTCCTCCGGCGGGTAGACCGCCGGGTCGTTGCGGATTTCCGGCTTGACCAGCGCTGTCGCCGGCAGGTTCGGGTTCGGGTACCAGACCGCGTTGGTGACATCGGCGATGACCTCGGGCCGCAATAGGTAGTCGACAAAGCGCAGCGCGTTTTCCGGATGCGGCGCGTCGGCCGGGATCCCCAGCATGTCGATCGACATCATCGCTCCTTCTTTCGGCACGCGGAAGGCGATCTCGACCTTGTTGCCGGCCTCGCGCGCCCGGTTGCGGGCCTGGATCACATCGCCCGAATAGCCGAGCGCGACGCACAGATCGCCGCCCGCGAGGTCGTTGATGTACTGCGAGGGGTGGAATTTGCGGATGTAGGGGCGGATTTTTTCGAGGACGGCAAAGGCCTTGTCGAGGTCGCCGAGATCGCGGCTCTTGGGGTCGAGCCCGAGATAGCCGAGCGCCGCCGGAAACACTTCCTGCGGCGTGTCGAGCAATGAGATCCCACACGGCGCGAGCTTCTCGGCGACCGCCGGATCGAAGATCAGCGCGAGGCTGTCCACCGGCGCGCCCTCGCCCAATGCGGCGTGCACCTGCGTTTCGTTGTAGCCGATCCCGGTGTCGCTCCACAGATAGGGCGAGCCGTGCTTGTTGTCGGGATCGGCGGCGCTGACCATTTCGAGGATATGGTGATCGAGGTTTCGCCAGCCGGGGAGCTTGGATTTGTCCAGCACCCGGTAGACCCCGGCCGCGATCTGCCGCGCCATGAACGGGCTCGCCGACGGCACGACGACATCGTAACCCGACCGGCCGGACATCAGTTTCGCCTCCAGCACCTCGTTCCCGTCGCAGACGTCATAGGTGACCCTGATCCCGGTCTCGGCTTCGAATTTCGGGATCGTGTCCGGCGCGATGTAATCCGACCAGTTGTAGACATTGAGCCGCGGTTCTTCGCCGCCGGCGGGCGATGCCGTGATCACCGCAGCGAGAAGCCCGATCCCGGCCCAGCGTACCTTCATGGGCCGGCAAACAGCAGCCGCACCGTCGCTTGTCAACGCTCCAATGCGGCGCGATCCCAATGGCCGAGATCCGCGGCGGCAGCATACGTGCTCTCCAGGAATTCGAGCACGGCCTGTTCGGGTGCGACCGCCTGGCGAACGGCATCGTAGGGCAGGATGAACTCATGGAGGCCATGGGTGTAGTAGGCAGCCTCGGGGCGGATTTGTGCGTCCGATAGGCCCTGCGGCTCGGGGTAGGCGTAGGAGTAAAAAGCTGGCTGGCCGAATCCGCCGTTTCCGGGCCAGAAACCGCAGCTGCTGACCTCATGCGAGTAAGCTTCTCGCGTAACCTTGTCAGCTACGTAGAGAGAGCCCGGATGGGGCGGGGCAGGGCGGCCGGAAAAGCGCGTGACCGCCATGTCGAAGCTGCCCCAGAAGAAGTGCACCGGGCTTGCCTTGCCGAGAAAGCGCGAGCGGAATTGCTTGAGCACCCGATCCACATTGACGAGGACGCGCCAGAACTGCTGCGCGTAATGGGGATCATAAGCCGCGTGCTCGCGGTCCCGCTCAAACGGAATGGGGTCGGGGATCTCGACCGGCATCGTCCAGATCCGGACCTCCAGTCCAAGCGCTTTCAGCCGGCCCATGACATTGTGGTAGAAATCGGCAACCGCGCAGGGCTCCAGCGGCAGACTTTCCGATCTCCCATCGCTCGCCTCTATGTGCAGGCGGTGATCGACGAAGTCGAAGTCGATTTGAAAACTGGCCCCGCTCTCGTGCGGGATCGGTGAAGTCGTGAGCCCGCGGCACGTCACATACAGCGGCACCTGCCACCAATGGTTCATCATCGGCGCCTTGGCGAGGCGGATCTTGCCAACCAGCTGCGTCCAAAGCTGCAGGGTGGCGCAGGTATCCTGCCATGCATCGTAAGGCAACGATGGCCAGGTTGGGATCTCATTCACGTCGCATGCGCCCTGTGGTTCAGGTTACATCGACGAGGACAATTTCGGCGTCCTCGATCGCCGTCACGCGTAATACCCGCTCATCTTGAATGGCCGCGCCATCGCGCGCCGCGAGTCGAACGCCGTTGACCTCGACCGCGCCGAGAGCCGAGACGAGATAGGCGCGACGGCCCTCCGCCAGCCGGTATTCCGCGGTCTCGCCGGCCTTCAGTGTGGCTCCGAGCACCCGGGCATCGGCCCGGATCGGCAGCGCGTCACCGTCCGTGTCCATCCCGCTCGCGAGTGTTATGAGCCGGCCCGAGCGGTCGTCCTTCGGGAACGGCTTGGCGCCCCAACGCGGCTTCTCACCCCGGCTCGTCGGCTGGATCCAGATCTGGAAGATCTTGGTGGTTTCGGGCTCGAAATTATACTCCGAGTGGCGGATCCCGGTGCCGGCGCTCATCACCTGCACGTCGCCGGCTTCGGTGCGCCCCTTATTGCCGAGGCTGTCCTGACGCTGCGGGTCGAAATAATCGGCGAAGGAGAAATGGTGCTTGGTCTTCAGCCAGTCGTACCGCGCTCCACCCAACTTTTCAAACGGTCTGCGTTCGATCATGTGATTAACTCCAACTGGGCAACTCGCTCATGCTTGTGGAAAAGATGGGGCGGTGAGCTGATAGAAAAATAGAACCGCTCGAAACACATCGTTTCCAGAATCGATGCCTCAGCTCCCCGATCTCGAAGCCTGGGCGATCTTCGCCAAAGTCGCCGAAGCCGGCTCCTTTGCCGGCGCCGCCGCCGAGCTCGACCTTTCGAAGGCGACCGTCTCGAAGGCCATTTCGCGATTGGAGGGCCGCCTTGGCGAACGCCTGTTCCACCGCACCTCGCGCCGATTGTCGCTGACCGAAACCGGCCGTGTGCTGTCCGTTCGCGCGGGCCAGATCCTGGCGGATGCGGAGGCGGTCGAGGCGGAGGCATTGGCGCAATCGGCGGCGCCGCGCGGCCGGATAAGAATGGCGGCGCCGATGTCTTTCGGCGTCGAGCACGTCGCGCCGGTGCTTCCCGATTTCTTCCACGCCTATCCGGAAATCTCGATCGACCTGCATCTGAGCGATCAGACGATCGAGTTGGTCGGCGGCGGCTTCGATCTGGCGCTGCGCATTGCCGCCCTTTCGGATTCGACCATGGTGGCGCGGCGCCTCTGTCAGGTCCGGCGACTGCTGGTCGGCGCACCTGATTATTTCGCGAGCCGCGGGCGGCCCGCGCATCCGCGAGACCTCGGCGGACATGCCTGTCTCGGTTATTCCTACCTGCCCTCCGGCGACAATTGGCAATTCATCGGCCCGGCGGGCGAAGAACACGAAATCGCGGTGACCGGGCCGCTGCGCGCCAACAACGCCGATGCATTGATGCCGGCGCTTCGCGCGGGTCTGGGCGTAGCCGTTCAGCCGGAGTTCGTGGTTTGGCGCGACCTCCGGGCGGGGTGCCTCGAAGCGGTGATGAGCGATTGGTCGGCGCCGCCGGTCGCGCTCAACATCGTAATGCCTCCCGGCGGACCCAGACCGCCGAAAGTCGCCGCGCTGATCGAGTTTCTGGTCCGCCGGTTCTCCGAGCGCACCGCTCCTTGGGCGCAGCCCTAACGTCGGCGTAGAATACAATGAACGTTGGGAGGAAACTCTAATGATTTTGTATCGAGACCGGCGTCTACATCCGGTGCTCGGTTCGCTTTTAATGGCCATCGTGCTGTTCGGCGCGAGTCGATCGAATGCTGATGCCCTGGCGCCGGCGGGCCGGGTCGTCATCGCCTGGCATGTGACGATTTCGCCGAGCTGGTTCGATCCGTCGACGGCGCCGCCGCAGATCACGCCGTTCGGCATGCTCTACGCGATCCACGATGCGCTCGTGCGCCCCTATCCCGGCCAGAAGATGGGCCCGAGCCTGGCCGAGAGCTGGGAGGAGAGCGAGGACGGCCTGACCTACCAGTTCAAGCTCCGCCCGGGGTTGCAGTTTCACAACGGCGACCGGCTGACGACGGAGGACGTGAAGTTCAGCTTCGAGCGCTATCAGGGCGCGGGAGCGCAAACCTTGAAGGATCACGTCCGGGAAATCGAGATTGTCGATCCGCTGACCGTGCGCTTCCACCTGAAGGCGCCGTGGCCCGATTTCATGACCTTCTACGGCACGACCGCCACCGCCGCCGGCATCGTCGTGCCCAAAAAATACCTGACCGAAATCGGCGACGACGGGTTCAAGAAGCACCCCATCGGCGCCGGCCCTTACAAATTCGTCAGCAACAAGCCCGGCATCGAGGTCGAATTGGAGGCCTATCCGGGCTATTGGCGGCGCGTGCCGAACGTCAAGACCCTGGTGATGCGCAGCGTTCCCGATGCGACGACGCGGGCATTGATGGTCAAGACCG
>VAZT01000306.1 GCA_005884825.1 Alphaproteobacteria bacterium | reverse complement strand
GTGCACACCATATGATCGCGCATCCCATCCGGCCGGTGCCTTTTCCAGCAATGGTATGCATCGTTAGCGGACTCACCGCTGCAGGGGTTGGCGGCCTCGTCGCAAAAGGAATGGGGTTTGCGGCAGTTGCTTCGAAAGACGGCACTAATTTGGCAAGCACCCTGGCCCCAAATGTCGCGGGTGAAACCGGCAGCCCTTGGGCTTCCCTGTCCTCGTCTGATCCGACTGAGATCGGGGGCTTGCCAATACCTCCGTCCTACCTCGATTGGGGTGAACTGGGCAGCCCGCCGGTTCTTCCGTCCTCATTTGACTGGAATGAATTGGGCCGCCCGTCAGTTCCTCCGTTCTTATTTGACTGGAAGGAGGTGGACAGCCTGGCGAATTCTCCATACTCAGTTGATACGAATGGGCCGGACAGCATGCAGGTTCCTGCAGGCCAGCCGGCAGCGGTCGTTGAACCGTCGAGCATTTCTGCTTTAGCCACGGGTCTGGTGGTGCTCGCAATCCTCATTCGGCGCAACAAGGCGGTCTGTGGACGCATCGTGTTAAGGCAGCAGCTTCGGCAAATCGGTCAATGCCGAGATTGTGTGATCGGGAGCGTGGCCGAGTTCTTCGGCGCGTCCGCGCACCATGCCAAACATCGTGGCCAGAGCGTCTCCGCTCCCGCGGCGGATCCAGGCGACCTCGAAACCGAAGGCCTTTGCGCCGACTGCGTCGAAGCTGTTTGACGAGACGAACAGCACTTCCTCTTTCTGAACGCCGAGCGCCGGCTCTACGAGGGCATAACAGGACGGGTGCGGCTTATATGCACGGGCGCCGTCGACGCTGATGGCGGTCTCGATCCATCGGTCGAGCCTGGAATTTCGGAGGAGTTCCTCGAGCATTCTCGGGCTGCCGTTCGACAGGATGGCGAGCTTGTGTGCCGCGAGCGCGGCGAGCGCCGCTTGGGCTTCGGGGTAAGGATCGAGATGGAGATAATTATCCATCAGCGGTTCGCGGATCGCGTCCGTGGGCTCGACCCCGGCCGCCCGCAATGCAAAGTCGAGCGCAGCGCCGGTCACCTCCCAGAAGTCCTCATATTCCAGCATCAAGCTGCGCAGCCAGGTGTATTCCAATTGCTTCAACCGCCAGATCTGCGTGATCACCTCGCCTTTCCCCGGACACAAGGCCTCGGCCTTCGCCAGCACGGATTGAACATCGTAGAGCGTGCCGTAGGCGTCGAAGACCAGGGCCCGAAGCGTCATGGCAAACCCTTTCCCGACGCGTTACGTCGCGAAGATCATGCGATGATCGGCTTCGGCAAACGCGGCGGCCGGCCGGTCGGCGATCATCCGGCCGGCGCGCAGACCGATCACGCGATCGGCAAATTGGATCGCGAACTCGACCTGATGCAGGCTGACGAGCACGGCGATCATGCGCTCACGCGCAATGTCGCGCAAAATCGACAGGATGCTCTTCGCCGATTGCGGATCGAGGCTGGCGACCGGCTCGTCGGCAAGCACAAATCGGCTCTGCTGCGCCAGCGCCCGAGCGATTGCCACGCGCTGCTGCTGACCGCCAGACAAGATGTCGGCGCGCTGCAATGCATAGGGCAGCATGCCGACCCGATCGAGCGCGGCGAGCGCCAGTTGCCGGTCCCGCTGCGGGAAACGGCGCAGCATCACGCGCCAGGTCGGCACTTCACCGAGGCGGCCGACCAAGACGTTGTCCAGTGCGCTCAATCGCCGGATCAGATTGAACTGCTGGAAGATCAGACCAATTTCGCCGCGCGCGATCGACAGCTGGCGGCCGCCGAGGTTCCGGATGGCATGCTCGCCCAGAAAGATCTGGCCGCCGTCGGATTGCGCGAGACGCGTGACGCATCGAAACAGTGTGGTCTTGCCGGCGCCGCTGGCACCGAGTATCGCGACGACCTCGCCCGCTGCCACCTCGAAGGAGACATCGTCGAGGACGATACGGTCGCCGAACCGCTTGCTCAGCCCGACGATGCGTATTGCCGGATCGGCAGCGGAGAGCGCGGTCACACCAGCCGCCGCCGTAGCCAGGCGCTGAATTGGTCGATCGCGGTCACCATAGCCAGGATGATCAGGATGATCGTGAATAGCCGCGCGAAATCCAACAGGTCCACGCTGTTCTTCAACTCCTGCCCGATCCCGCCGGCGCCGACGACCCCGAGCACGGTCGACGAGCGGACATTGAACTCCCAGACATAGAGCGTGATCGACGTCAAATTGGGCAGAATGTCCGGGAGCAACGCGTAGCTGATGACCTTGAGGCGGTTGGCGCCGGTCAGGGCCGCCGCCTCGAGTGGACCGGGCTCGACAGCCTCGATCGCTTCCGACCACAGCTTGGCGATCGTGCCGGCAGAATGGAGGCCGATGCCGAGCACCCCGGCAAAGGGTCCCAACCCGACGGCCGCGACAAACAGCAAGGCGAAAATAAAGGAATCGATCCCGCGAAGGGTGTTGAGAAACCAACGCATCGGCGTGTAGAGAAGACGGCTCGGTGTGATGTTCCGTGCCGCGAGGATGCAGCACGGTGCCGCGATGATGACGCCGATCGTCGTGCCGACCACCGCCATCGCCACTGTCTCAATAGCTCGCTCGATCAGGACGCCGAGCTCGCGCGCGTCGGGCGGCCACGCTTTGGCGGCCCAATGCGCCAGCTTCGGCAGCCCGCTCCACAGCCGGCCGAGATCGAAATCGACAAAATAGATAGAGAAACCGTAGACCAGCAGCACAAGCAGCAGCGTCGCGACAAAGCGAACCGGCGCTACCGCTATCCAGGACCGCGCCGGATCCGGATAAAAGACGCCAGCGTCACCCGTTCTCATTTCTGGCTTTTGAGAGCTCCGACGGCAATGCCGGCGTCCTCGATCAGCTTGTAGTTGGCGTGGCTCGACGCGATAAAGCCGGTATAGTGCTTGGGCAAGATGGTTTGAGCCTGCTCGTCCGTGATGGCTGTCACTATGTCCTGCACCTTTTTTGCCAGGGCCGGATCGAGCCCGGCGCGCACTGCGATCGCATCGTTTGGCAGGTCATCCGAGGTCCAGACAATCTTGGTCGCTTGCGGCGAGATCGCGCCGTTCTCGATCATTGCCGTGCGGTTTCGATCGAAATCGGTCGCGAGATCGGTTTGTCCATTGGCCACCGCGATCTCGTTGGCCGCGTGCGTCGCGCCCTCGTGATATTGGAAGTAGCTCTTTGGATCGAGGCCGCGGGACTTGAACCAGAACGTCGGGATGAGCCACCCGGAGGTCGAACCTACATCGGCGAAGGAGATGCGCAGCCCCTTGCCGTCGTCGGGCCATTTGTTGATCTGGAGGTCCGGCCGGGCGATGACGATCGCGTGGTAAATCGGCTTGCCGTCGTATTTTGCCGTGGCGATTGCGTCGCCGGCACCCTGATTGTGTGCGATCACATAGCCCCAGGGTCCCATCCACGCGACGTCGACCTGCCCGCTGGTCAATGCCACGGCTATGCCGGCCCAGTCGGTCGTTGCTTCCAGCGAATACGCGACGCCGAGCTGCTGGGCGAGGTGCTTGAAGAAGGGGTCGAAGGCTTTCTTGGTTTCGCCCGGCGTCGGTTGCAGCGGCCCGACCGCGAAGTGGAGCGTGTCGGCCGCCTGCACCGTTCGATTGGCGAGCGACACGAAGGCGAGCGTCAAAATTGATCCGACGATGCGGTTGCTATTGCCTTGAGGCGCTCGTCGTCGCTCGTCAGGCACATGCTGCGCAACGCGAAGATCGCCGCGCCGGCCGCGGTGTCGTTCCACAACCAATCGCCGAGCTGCTTGCTCGACGGCTTGGCGGAGCCGGAAAGAGCGGCCTCGATATAGGCCGCCTTCAGATCGTCGACAGCAAAACGCAGGGCCAGCGGTGCGGACATTTCTGCGTTGGGGCTCTCCGGAGTTTGCCCGCGCAGCCAGCCGGCCATGTAACGGCCTGCCTCGCCGACCGACAGCCCGCTGAGCCCGACGATCGTTCGCTCCCGCTTTTTGGCAGCGCGTCGATATGCGCCTTCGACCCGCTCGCTCTCGTCCTCCAGCGCAGCGGCGAGCCGCGCTGCCGAGGCGCCATCGAGATCGGGCTTGGCGAACGGCGGTCGCCATTCGGGGTCGGGCCGTTCCCGCGGATCGTCTTCGGGGAAATCCTCGATGACCACGGGACCGCGCTCGCGTTCGAGCAGGCGCAATGCCGCGAGTATCACGCGCTTCTGGAACGCCGCGTCACTTGGCGGGCCGAACGGCCGGCCCAGCTCGAATGGAACCCACAGCGCGCGCGGTGGTTTGGTCTTTTCGGTTTGCGGGCGAATGAGGCTGATCGCCACGGTCGGGATGCCCTCTTCCTCGAGATAATGCCCCAGCGCGCTCACGGCGCGCGTGCAGAGCGGTCAAACGGGAGAGAGCAGAACCGCGTCGACCCCGTCGTCCTTCAGGCGAGACGCGACTTCGCAGGCGTAGCCTTCCATCTGCAATGGATCGGTCGCGCCCATAAAGGAATAATGGGTCGCCGCCACCGATCCGATCACTCGCTCCGCGGCGAGCTCACGCAGCCGGTCGAGCGGGAACACGACATTCCAGTCTTCCTGGAAGCCGCTGCGGTCGAGGTTGATCGAGATGTGGCTCAACATCAGCTGATCGGGCCGGGTCTCGGACGGGATCACCCGGTAATCGGCGTCGCGTCCGCGGAACGGCTTTTCGCCTCTGACGACGAGCCCGGCGGAGGACACGATCGCGACGCGCCGCTCCGCCAAAGGCGGCCCGTCCGCCCAAGGCGTTGTCGCGAAACTCGGGCATTCGAGCTCGGCGTAGCGCTTTGCCACCGCCGGAGGAAGATCGGTCAATCGCGCCATCTCGCCTCGATAATCGATCCGCACTGGCCCCATACATTGCTGACGGGGTCCGCCGGGTCAATGATGGTGAGTGACCGATCTCGAGCGGCGGCGGGGTAGTGCTCTCGAAGCGTTATGCCGCGGCCGTGATCATCTCGTAAGCTGGAACGGTCAGAAATTCGGGAAAGACCGGCGCCTCGATCAGCATTGCAAAGAGTTCGGCTGCTTTCCCGTAAACGCGATCTCGGTTTGACGCCCGCAGTTTCACAAGTTCTTCGTCGAGGAGCTCGCGGCACAGCGCCCGGTCGATGGTACGGCCGTCGTCGAGCCGGGCGCCGCGTCGGATCCATTGCCACACCTGCGCGCGGCTGATCTCTGCGGTCGCGGCGTCCTCCATCAGGTTGTAGAGCGGCACGCAGCCGATGCCGCGCAGCCACGCCTCGATGTAGCCGATCCCGACATTGAGGTTCTGCCTGAGCCCGGCTTCGGTGATCGTGCCTGTGGGGACCGCGAGAAGATCCGATGCGGTGACGTGCGCATCCTCGCGCTTGCGGGCGATCTGGTTGGGTTGCGGCATTTCGCGGTCGAAAATTTCCTTCGCGATCGCCACAAGGCCCGGATGCGCGACCCAAGTGCCGTCGTGACCGTCGCCGACCTCGCGCTGCTTGTCGGCGCGCACTTTCTCCATCGCCGCTTCGTTTGCCGCGGGGTCGTCGCGGATCGGGATCTGCGCCGCCATCCCGCCCATCGCGTGGATCTCACGGCGGTGGCAGGTCTTGATCAAGAGCAGGCTGTAGCTGCGCAGGAAACGCGTGGTCATCGTGACCTGCCCGCGATCGGGCATCACACAATTCGGGTCCTCGGCGAATTTCTTGATGAAGCTGAAGATGTAATCCCAGCGGCCGCAATTGAGCCCGGCCGAATGCTCGCGCAATTCCCAGAGGATCTCGTCCATCTCGAAGGCGGCCATGATCGTTTCGATCAGCACGGTCGCGCGGATCGTCCCTTTGGGCAGGCCGAGCCTCGCCTGCGCATGCAGGAAGACGCTGTTCCACAGCCGCGCTTCGAGATGGCTCTCCAGCTTCGGCAGGTAGAAGTAGGGCCGGGTGCCGCGCGTCAGCAATTCTTTCGCATTGTGAAAGAAGAACAGCGCGAAGTCGAACAGCGCCCCGGACATCGGCTCGCCGTCGACGAGCACGTGTTTTTCCGGGAGATGCCAGCCCCGCGGCCGCACGAACAGCACGGCGGTCTTATCGTTCAGCGCATAATGCCGCGCCGTCTGCGGGTCGTCGAACGTGATCGTGCGGCGGACCGCATCACTGAGATTTGCCTGGCCTTCGATCAGGTTCTCCCAGGTCGGCGTATTGGCGTCCTCGAAATCGGCCATGAAGACATTGGCGCCGCAATTGAGCGCATTGATCACCATCTTGCGGTCGGTCGGACCGGTGATCTCGACGCGGCGGTCCTCAAGGTCGCGTGGGATTGGCGCGACCTGCCAATCGCCCTCGCGGATTGCCTTGGTCTCGGGCAGGAAATCCGGCTTCCAGCCGGTATCCAGCCGGCGCTGGACTGCGGCTCGGCGGGCGAGGAGACGCCGCCGCTCCGCACCGAATTCACGCTCGAGCTCGACGGCGCTGCAGGAGGTCTGCCGGCCGATCCTCGTGAAACTGCGCCGTCTCAGTGCTGCCGGCCAGCGCGGTCGTCGAGGAGCGTCCGCCAGAAATCACCATTGCCACCGAATCGAAGTAGCCGACGCCGACCTCGCGCTGATGCCGGGTCGCCGTATAGCCGTCCGCCTCGGCTGCGAACTCTGCCTGCTGCAATTCGGAATAGGCCGCCATACCGTACTCGCTGTAGTCACGCGCCAGTTGGAACATCGCGAGGTTGAGGCTATGGAAGCCGGCCAAAGTGACAAACTGAAACCGGTAGCCCATTTGCGCGATATCGTGCTGGAAGCTGGCGAGCCTCTCGGGCGCCAGCTTTTTGCGCCAGTTGAAGCTCGGCGAGCAGTTGTAGGCCAGCAATTTGCCGGGGAACTCGCGATGGATCGCATCGGCAAAACGCTCGGCCTCGCCGAGGTCGGGCTCGCTCGTCTCCCACCACAGGAGGTCGGCGTAGGGCGCGTAAGCGAGGCTGCGTGCGATCGCGTATTCGACGCCGAGCCCGGGCCGGATGCGGAAGAATCCCTCTGCAGTACGTTCGCCGCTGATGAACGGGCGGTCGCGTTCGTCGACGTCGCTGGTCAATAATTGCGCCGATTGCGCATCGGTCCGGCACAGCAGCACGGTCGGCATGCCCTCGACGTCGGCCGCGAGACGGGCGGCGTTGAGCGTCCGGATGTGCTGACTGATCGGCACGAGGACCTTACCGCCGAGATGACCGCATTTCTTTTCGGACGAAAGCTGATCCTCGAAATGGACGCCGGCGGCGCCCGCTTCGATCATCGCCTTCATTAATTCGTACGCGTTGAGCGCGCCGCCGAACCCGGCCTCGGCGTCGGCAATGATCGGCGCCATCCAGTAAGTGTCGTCGCTATCGCCTTCCGAGTGGGCGATCTGGTCGGCGCGGCGCAATGCATTGTTGATGCGCCTGATCACATTGGGCACCGAATCCACCGGGTAGAGCGACTGGTCCGGATACATCTGTCCGGCAGTATTGGCGTCGGCAGCGACTTGCCAACCGGAAAGGTAGATTGCCTTCAAACCGGCCTTGACCTGCTGCACGGCCTGATTGCCGGTCAGGGCGCCGAGTGTCGGCACAAACGGCTCGGTGTTCAACAAATGCCGCAACCGCGTAGCGCCCATTTCCGCCAATGTGTGACGAATGCGAAAGGAGCCTGCCAGTCGCTCGACATCGGCGGGGCCGTAATCTCGGCGAATGTCTGAAAATCCGTCAGGCTGCATTGTTCCGTTCCTTGTCTATAACACCGTGATTTCAGTAACAACATTGGAGATGTGACGGCGAGCCCCAATGTGGCATGATCAATGCAATTCTGTTGGCGTCTTCACAAACCGAAGCCAATTTTTGTAAAGGTTGTAAAATGTCGCGTGTCCAGATCGGGCGCACCGTGCGGCGGCTGCGCACTGAGCGGAACCTGTCGCAGCAGGCATTGGCGAACCGGCTCGGCATCTCGGCGAGTTATCTGAACCTGATCGAGCACGATCAGCGTGCGGTCAGCGGCACATTGCTGATCAAGCTCGCCGAAATATTCCACCTCGACCTCGCGACGCTCTCCGGGTCGCAGGAGCGCCGGCTCGAGATCGGGCTGCGCGAGGCTTTTTCCGATCCCTTGCTCGGCGTCGACGCGGTGCCCGAAACCGAAATTGCCGCTTTGGCCGGCTCGGGTCCGCAAGCGGCGCGCGCGGTGCTTGCGCTTTATCGGGCGTGGCGGGTCGCCCGCGAGGATGCCGGGGGCATCGCGTTGCCGTCAGGGCGGCGCATCCTGCTGCCCTACGAGGAGGCACGCGATTTCTTCGACGACCGCGCCAACCATTTCCCGGCGCTCGAAGAAGCCGCCGACGGAATCGCCGCCGCCTGCAGCGCCGCCCCATCCGAGATGAACCACGCGATCGCCGAAAGGCTCCGCAAGACGCACGGTCTGACCGTCACTGTGCAGCCGCTGGATGGAGTGCTGCGCCGGTTTGACCCCGAGACTCGCCGGCTGGCCCTTGCCGAGACTCTGCCGCGAGAGAGCCGCGGGTTCCATATGGCTTTCCAGCTCGCGCTCTTCGAAGCGCGCGACGCGATCGAGACCGTGCTGCACAAAGCCGCGCCGTCCTCGGCGGAAGCGGCGATGCTGATCCGCGTGGGCCTCCTCAACTATGTCGCCGGCGCGATCCTGATGCCGTACGCCGCATATCTCGCGGCGGCGAAGGATCTGCGCCATGACATGGAGGCGCTGGCGGCGCGCTTCGGGGTTTCCTTCGAACAAGCCTGTCACCGCCTGTCCACGTTGCAGCGGTCCGGCGCGCGCGGCGTGCCGTTCTTTTTCGTCCGCGTCGACCCGGCGGGGAACGTGTCGAAGCGCTTCTCGGCGGCTGGCTTCCCGTTTGCACGCTACGGCGGCTCGTGCCCGCGTTGGGTCGTGCATACCGCCTTTTCGCAGCCGGGCGCGGTCCAGGTGCAGGTCGCCGAGCTCCCCGACGGCGACGCCTACCTTTGCTTCGCGCGGGCCGTGGCGCGGCCGGCGACACATTGGGGCGAACCCCGCCCCGTCCATGTGGTGGCGATGGGCTGCAGCGTGGCTCACGCGGAGGAGGTCGCCTATGCCGACGGGCTCGACCTCGAGCGGGCCAAGGTCGGCATCGGCTTGTCGTGCCGCCTGTGCAACCGCTCGGACTGCCGCAGCCGGGCCTTTCCACCGCTCGAGCACCGGCTCGCGCTCGACCCGCTGACCTCGAGCGCGACGCCCTACAGGTTCGAGCCGCGCGAGGGCTGATCGGAATGCCGCGCTATGGCAAGGTAGGTCAAGGTAGATAAGAGGTACCTTATGACGGGCGGCGGCCAGCTTCCTCACTTGACGGATGACAGTACCCTGCCGGAGGAGGAACGCGTTCTGCTGGATCGCGCGCGGGCCCTAATTCCTGCATTCGCCAAGCGCGCCCCAGCGGCGGCTGCGGCTCGCCGCCTGCCGCCGGAGACGATCGCGGAGTATCACGCGGCCGGCATCCTGCGCATTTTGCAGCCGAAACAGTTCGGCGGCCGGCAAGGCCGGTTCAGCCTGTTCTCCCGGATCGTCGAGGAGTTGACCTATGGCTGCGCGTCCTCTGCCTGGGTCTATGCGGTGCTGGCCGAGCATCAGTGGATCATTGCCCAGTATCCCGAAGAGGCGCAGATCGATGTCTGGGGCGACGATCCCCAAGCGGTCGCCTCGTCCTCGTTGGCGCCGCGCGCCGCCGCCAAGCGTGTCGCCGGAGGCTGGCGGCTGAGCGGCCGATATCCGTTCTCCAGCGGCTGCGACTATGCGCAATGGGCGATCCTCGGCGCCTTTCTCGGCGAGATGGGCGACCCGCGGCACATCGCCTATCTGCTGGCGCCGCTCGCCGAAATCGAGATCGTCGATGACTGGCAGGTGCTCGGCCTCGCCGGCACCGGCAGCAAGTCACTGGTTTTGCACGATGTCTTCATTCCCGAGCACCGCTGCGTCATGGTCAGCGACCTCTTCGCGGGAACCCCGCCGGGCGCGCTGGTGCATCCCGATTATCCGGTGCTGCGCGCGCCGCGCGGCTTCCTGGTGTCCTATTCATTGCCGCCGGTCGCGATCGCGCTCGGCCGCCGCGCGCTCGACATCGCCTGCGCCGCGCTGGCGGGCCGGGTATCGCGCGGCGTGACGAAGCTCGCCGAATCCGAGGTCGTGCAGATGGCGATCGGCGAGGCCGCCGCGGCGATCGACGTCGCGACGATGCTGCTGCACACCGGGCGCGAATCCAGCACTGCAGCGGTCAGCTCGGGCCGCAAGATCACCGAGGCCGAGGCATTGCGCGCCCGGCGCGACATGGTCTACGCGCAGCACCAGGTGAGCTGGGCGGTCGACCGCTTGTGCGAATTGAACGGCGCCCGCTGGGTCTACGACAGCGACGAGCTGGGGGCGATCCGGCGCGACGTAATGACCATTCTGACCCACCACGCCGCGAGCCGTCAGGCCGCGATGGCTCCGTATGGCCGTATGCTGCTGACTCGTGAAGCGGGGTAAGGTTTGACCGCGGCCGGCATCGATGAGGTATGCTGCACAGATGGAAGAGATTTATTGCTTTGCGGGAAACCCGCTCGACCGGGTGAGCCAGCGCCGCCAGGATGCCGCCTGGGTCGCGTCGTTGCTGGATGAGCCCGCCACGCGGGTGCTGCCGCTGCACGGCCTCAAGCCGCAGATTCGCCATTCTTCGGCAGCGGCTCTGGATTGGCAGAACGTCGCGCCATGGCGGCCGCTGATCGATGATGGCAGCACCCTCATTCTCCTCGGCATGCGCGAGGACCGCGCCTATTTCGCGCTCGACGCCACTTCGGCGGAGATCCCGCCCGATGGCGACAGCGTCGCGATGGATGCGCGCGCGGCCGCACCGATGATCGACGGCGGCGAGGCGGCGATCCTCGCCGAGGCGCGCTCGCTGATCGACTGGCACGACCGGCATCGCTTCTGCGCACGATGCGGGACGCCCAGCGTCGTCGTCTCGGGAGGGTGGGTCCGGCATTGCCCCAACTGCAAGGCGCACCATTTTCCGCGCGTCGACCCGGTCGTGATCATGCTCGGCGTCAGTGGTGAGCGGTGCCTGCTCGGCCGCGGGCACCGGCGCCCCGGCGCCCGGTTCTCGTGTCTCGCCGGCTTCATGGAGCCGGGTGAGACGTTGGAAGAGGCGGTCCGCCGCGAAGTGTTCGAAGAATCGGGTATTCGGATCGGGCGGGTGCGCTATCTCGCCTCGCAGCCTTGGCCTTTCCCGTCGAGCCTGATGATGGGGTTTCTCGGCGAGGCGCTAACCGAGGAAATCACGATCGACCCCGAAGAGCTCGCCGAGGTGCGCTGGTTCGATCGCGGCGAGGTCCGGGCCATGGTCGAACGGTCGCGCTCGGATGACCCTGTTCCAGGCCTTCCGACGTTGCCGCCGCCCCTGGCGATCGGCCACCAAATCGCGCGCCGCTGGGCCTTCGGCGTCGACAGCGTGTGAGCGAGACCCTCACCCGCCTCGCAGGTGAGGGTCCGGCCGTCCCAATGACTGAAAGCCAGTCGCAGCGGGTCGCTGTCGTCACCGGAGCAAGTTCCGGGATTGGTCTTTATACCGCTATTGGCCTCGCGCGCGCCGGGATGCGGGTCGTCATGGCGGGTCGCGACCGCGGCCGGACCGAGGCGGCGCGGCGGTTGGTGGCCGAGCGTTCCGGCTCCGATCGGGTCGAGGTCGCTCTCGCCGATTTTTCGCGGCTGGGCGACGTGCGGCGGCTGGCGGACGAGATTCTGGCCGCGCACGACCGGCTCGACGTGCTCGTCAACAACGCCGGTCTGTTTTCGCCGCAATATCGGCTTTCGGCGGACGGTTTCGAGCTGACTTTTGCGGTCAATCACCTCGCGCCGTTCCTGCTGACCAATCTGCTGCTGGACCGGCTCAAGGCTTCGGCGCCGGCGCGCATCGTCACCGTGGCGTCGGAAGCGCATCGCCGCAACCGGCTCGATCTCGCCCATATCACGCGCCCGCCGGATTGGACGATGATGCGGGCCTATGGCCGCTCCAAGCTCTGCAACATCCTTTTCACCCGGGAATTGGCTTCGCGGCTCGATCCCGGCGAGGTCGCCGCCGCCTGTCTCCACCCAGGCATGGTCGCCACCGGGATTGGCCAGCGGGGCGGTCTCGTCGAGCTCGGGTGGCGCGTGGCGAAACCGTTCATGCTCAGCCCCGAAAAGGGCGCCGAGACCCCGGTATTTCTCGCCACGGTGCCCGACCCCAAACCGTTCCACGGCGGCTACGTGATCCGCAAGACCCTCGCTCAGCCCGACCCGGCAGCGCTCGACAACAACCTCGCCCGCCGGTTATGGGATGAAAGCTCCCGGCTGGTCGGCTTATGAGGTTCGAGGATGGTCCATTCCAGGCGTGAATTTGTCTACAAGGCGCTGGGATCGGCTGCGGCAGCGGGCGTCTCGGGGCTGATTCCCGGAACCGCCATCCGGGCGCAAACCGCATTGAGCCCCGAGGCGGCATTGCAACAACTGATCGACGGCAACCGGCGCTTTGCCGAGGGCCAGCTGACCTCGTTTTCAGAAGACCTCGACATACTGAAGGCGAAAACCGTCGAAAAACAGGAGCCGTTCGCCGCCGTGCTGTCCTGCGCGGATTCGCGGGTGCCGGTCGAGCTCATCTTCGATCAGAGCATCGGCCATGTGTTCGTGACGCGGGTTGCCGGGAACGTCGCGACATCGGCGATCATCGCCAGCCTCGAATACGGGGTCGCGGTGCTCGGCACCAAAGCGATCATGGTCCTCGGGCATGCCAATTGCGGCGCCGTCAAGGCCTCAATCGAAACTAAGGCGGTTCCCGGGCAGATCAGCGCCCTTTACCGGTACATCCGACCCGCTGTCGACCAGGCCGCGTCCAGTCTGGAGGCAGTGATCAAGGCCAACGCCAAAATCCAGGCGGGATTGCTGCGGCAATCCTCGCCGGTTTTGGCGGATCGCATAAAAGAGAATCAACTAAAAATCGTCGCCGGGTATTACGATTTGTCATCCGGCAAGGTCACTCTCCTGGATTAAGCGGCCTCGGATCCAAGCGCAGTATTGTCGGGACGGAGCGCCAGGGTTGGTGTAGTTTACATCAGCGCAGTGGGTGGGGGGTTCGATGACGCGCGGATGGTTTTCTTTTGCT
>VAZT01000305.1 GCA_005884825.1 Alphaproteobacteria bacterium | reverse complement strand
TCGTGTGCTGCGGTTGCCGCCCGCATCTGTGGAGATGATCTCGTTGGCAAAGGCTGCGTTTTGCGGGGCATGCAATGTGTCGCGCAAAGCAGCGCCGTTCTCGCCAGCGATATGGGTCACCATAAAAAAATCGCCGTTGTCGAAACCGACATAGAGAGAAAGGATTTGCGGATACATCCGTTGTACCCGTAGGATCATCGATATTGCGCGCGGATCTTCTTTGATCGCCGGCGAGGTCAGCTCGGGCACCAGGGATGCGATGCCAACGATCGCATATATCGGATCATAGACCAATTCGATCCGCTGCGAGATTTTCTCTCCCACTTCCAGGATGAGCCGCTCGGCGGCTGCGATCGCCAGCTCGTTCGATTTCCTGGAATCATACCAAATGATCCCTCCGGCCAGGACAACGAGGATCAAGAGAAGAAGCCCGGTAATCCCCACATAAATTTGCCAGAGTGGACGGGCACCGGCGGATCGATTCGCCAACCGATGCTGCGCGTATTGATGCCGGTCGGTCACATTACCACTCCTCTTTCGAAGCGAATCTCAGAAATGCCGGTAGCAGAACGTAGTCACCCCTTGGTTTTCCATTCCCCGGTCGCGGTGCGACACCAGGTGAGGCGGTAATTGCGACTAGGAGGCCTTGCCGCGACGATGTGATGGCGCACCAGGTGGCAAGTCATGCCGTTCGAGTGAAATACCTTTAGTATGGTGGAGGAGCCGTGGCTCTTCGTCTCCGGATTACTCCACGAGTCGGACTGTCCGACCTTACTCGGTTCGGTCGCATTCAGCCGCGTCACGCTATCGAAGAGCATTTGGTTGTCTGAGGGCGCGAGACCCGGACCAAAGTTTCCCGCGAAAGGGATGATTTGGGCTTGCGCCGCCACGGGCAGCAGAACCCATACGGCGAGCGCCGACCACAAGCAATGTAGAAACCGGAGTCGCATGTACCTCTCCTTCACTTTTTCGGTGCCACTGCCGCCCCGCGATACGGGTATGCGCCAAGCGTTGCCGCCATTGCGAGTCTCGGTAGCATGGTCCAACCAAAACCAGGATCATGGAAGAAAGCGTCAATACGGGTATGGGCAGTTGGTCGTATCCGGTGTGTATGGCGGTCCACAAGGAGTTTGATAATAGGGCTGCGGGTAGTAGTAGGGCGCTGTCGCTGCAGCGCCAACAGCTGCACCTACCGCAAGACCCGCCGCGGCGGCGCCGTAGCCATAATAGGCGCCGCCATAAACGTTGGTATATGATCCGCGGTAGACATTCGTATTACCGACCGCGACATTGCCCGCAGGCCCACGCGCGGCGGCATTGCCCGCCGGCCCTACAGCGGCGGCGCCACCCATTGGCCCGCGTACTGCCGCACCCCCGGCCGCGCCCACAGCGGCACCACCTCCCCGCGGCCCCCGCACTGCGGCACCTCCCGCCGCGCCCACGGCGGCGCCGCCGCCCATCGGACCGCGTACCGCGGCACCTCCGGCCGGTCCTCGTGCCACACCGCCGCCCGTCGGTCCTCTGGCTGCGCCGCCGCCGCCCGCTCCGTGGAAAGCACCGGCGCCGCCACCTCCTCGATAGACTCCACCACCACCGCCCCGGAAACCTCCACCTCCACCTCCACCTCCACCTCCACCACCGCCCCGACCACCGCCGCCCCGAAAGGCCGACGCGTCCAGTGTCAGTGCGGTCGCCAGCAACAAGCTCAAGCAGAACAAGGCTACCCGCTTCATGACGAGCCTCCTGTCTACTTCGGGGTCGCTGTGGTGGCGCTCGCCTTCAATTCCAACTGGGTCACGCCGGCGGGGGGCTGGAAGACGAAATCGCTATCCGGCGGCTTGATCAAGAAATCCCAGCCGGAGAGTTCAGCGATGAAAATTGGGCGGCCCGGCAGCGAGCGATAAGTCACCACAAAGCGGCGGGGCACCGCCTGCTCATTGTCTTCCAGCCATAGCTCCAATTCCAGATCATCGGCCGCTTGTTCAAAGAAGAAATGGTTGCACCGGACGCCATCGATCGTCGATGTGCCGACCTTACCGCCAGACGTGATGCCGGAGGCCACTGCCTCTGCCGGGTCATCGCTCAGCAAATCGGCAAGTGGAAAATCCGTTCCGGTGCGCTCCTCAAGAGCGTCAAGCGCCTTCTCAATACCACCCGTCACTGGAAGGCTTACGTATTGTTTTGCCTCTACCGCGTACAAGATTAACGTTTTCCCGTCATAGAGCACTTTGACTGAACCGTCGTCTCCCGTCACGCTGACCGATAGCCGATCCGGGCGACTGTAAATGGTCTTCGTCGTATGGGCGATATGAAGCAATTCGCCGTTCGGTCCTGTGTACGAACGGAATGTCCGCGACTGAAACGAGAACTGCTTTGCCGAAAGGATCTTGCCCATTCGCGCCAGCGCTTCAGCCGCATCAGGTCCGATCGCGGTCTCTTGCGTGGTCTGTGATCTAGCGGTGGAGACGACACCGAGTGAGACGCTGGCGAAACCACCCAAAACTAGCAACGCGAGACCAGCTCTCAGGGACCTTTGAAGGAACATACGCCGCTCCGCTCTCCAGGTTATTTCATCCGCGCGACGGCAAATCCGTACTTCTCCGCTCTTCTGTCAACTCCGACTGACCGGCCGGACAGCTATTGGACTTTCCCGAGTCAGCTGAATTTCTTCCGTTTCGTGGCGGATCACGAGGGAGTTGCCCTCGCGCAGAGTGTATTCCACTTTCTCCAGGCCGATTTCGACGTCCAACATCTGGCTGCGGTACGTCACGGGAAACCGAAGTATAGCGTTGTCCTCCGGCGCGCGGCGGGGCCAGAATGACAACATCCCGTCATCGTCCCGCATGCCGCCAAGCCCGTAGGCAAGCATCATCCAGGTGCCGCCCATCGAGGCGATATGGCAGCCGTCCTTCACATTGCCGCCCACATCGGCGAGGTCCATCAGCAGCGCCGCCATCCCGTAGGAAATAGCTTTCTCAGTATCGCCGACCTGCGCAGCGATGATCGCCTCGACGCAGGACGACAGCGATGAATCGCCCGTGGTCAAGGGGTCATAAAATTCAAAGTTACGTTTCTTCGCCTCCGGGGAAAACGCATTGCCCAGCAGGAACATGGCCAATACCACGTCCGCCTGTTTGATCACTTGCTTCCGATAGATGTTGAGCGGGTGGTAAAAAAGCAGCAGCGGGTAATGCTCGCGCGGCGTGTTCCGAAAATCCCAGGGCTCTCGGTCCAGGAAGCTGTCATCCTGCGGGATTATCTTGAGCTTCTCATCATACGGCACATACATGCTTTCCGCCGCGCGTATCCATGATTCCACCTCAGAGGGCTCGAGCGCCGTTTTTTGCACGAGCGCGTCATACGCATCCGGACTTGTCGCCCGCAAAGATTCTATGGCCTGGGCCGCGTAGCGCAGATTTTCCCGGGCCATTAAGTTGGTATATGCGTTGTTGTTTACGACCGTATTGTATTCATCGGGCCCGGTGACGGAGTTGATGCAGAATTTCCCGCCTTTTGCGTCCGAGTAGAAGCCCAGGTCGAGCCACAGGCGTGCCGTTTCGACGAGCATCTCGGCACCGCAGTCCCGAAGGAAGACCTCATCGCCCGTCACCTGCACATATTTGCGCAGCGCATACATGATGTCTGCGTTGATGTGGTACTGCGCGGTCCCGGCGGCGTAGTAAGCCGATGCTTCTTCCCCGCTGATCGTGCGCCACGGGAACATGGCGCCGCGATGCCCCAATTCCCTGGCGCGCGCCCGTGCCTGCGGCAGCATTTTGTAGCGGAAGGTCAGCAGGTTCTTAGCGATCCGAGGGGAGGTATACGTCAGAAAAGGCAAAACGTAGATCTCGGTGTCCCAAAAATAATGGCCCTCATACGCCTGGCCGGTGAGGCCCTTCGCCGGCAGACCCGTGTCTTCCGCACGCGCTGAGGCCTGCAGGATATGAAAAAGGTTGAAGCGGATCGCTTGCTGGATCTCCACGGTGCTGCGCTTCGTGCGGTCCTGTCTGACATCTTTGACCCGGACATCGCTGCGGCGCCAGAAATCGTCCATATACTGCTCTTGCGACCTGAGCAGCTGCTGGAACCCCTGGGCCATTATACGGTCCACGGTCCACTCGGCACGGCCGCACAGTTCTTCAGCCGAAGCCGTCTGCGATGTGTGATAGACCATGAATTTGGTGAGATGGATCGGACAGTCGGGCCGGGCGTCGATTGTGAAGGCGACCTGGCCGGAGTCCTCAGTGTATGCAACCTTGTAGTCGTGTGGGCACGAGGTCTCTAGCGCATTGTCAGTGGCGCAGGTCAGGGTCAAGCGGCTCCTTTCGGTCGCATGGCACAGCACGATCCGGCGGTCTCTGGCATAGCTGGTTCGATGATGGAGAACCCGCCCTGCAAAGGCTCTCGCCCGTCGCGGATCGTTCCCGTTGGTGTAGGCGCCCGGTTCATGCGTTGCCATCTCCGAAGAGATCACAACAGAGGCCGCCGCGTTAAGCAGCGTCACACGGTAGGAGATGGCCGCCACATGCCTATTGACCAAGGACACCAGACGCCGGGATGTGATCAACACTTGTTTACCGGCAGGCGTCTCCCAGAGGATCTCGCGGTCGAGCGTCCCGGACTTCATGTTGAGCCGCCGGTCGTAACTTACCAGGTTTGCATTGGGCAGCCAAAAGGGCTCGTCGTCGACAAAAAGCTTGATGATCTTGCTGTCGGTCACGCCGAAGATGGTCTGGTCAGTCTTTGCAAACCCATAAGCGTCTTCCGGGTACACGATCGGGCTGATCTCATAAAACCCGTTGATCAGAGTGGAGTTTTCGGCGTTGGGGCCGCCTTCCTCGGGACACCCGCGCATGCCCAGGTATCCGTTGCCGAGCGCCGCCATCGTTTCTGACTGAGCCAGGAATTCGGGATGGAACGCCTTTTCAATAACGTTCCACTCGTCGGCCGGGTAGTCGCGGGACGGCGGCCTGAGGCGTTCATGATGGATCATCGGGCTGGTCCCTCCAAGAAATTACCGCGGTCCCGGTGACGAAATGTGAAGAAAGCGCCGCTTGGCTTGCCTCCCCTTTTGGGTGATTTACAACGTTGCGGACGCCCATCTTTGCAAGGTATTTCGGACAAGGGATCGGCGGCAGGTTGCGGCTGCGCTTGCCCACTGGCCGCGAAGCGTAAATGACCAGGTTGAGCCCGGCCTCACCCCAGCGGTCGCCTGGGCCTAGCAGTAGTACATGCCCACTGCACACCGTCGTGCGGTCCTCCGCGCAACGCCGGCATAACTCATCGGCGTTAGGGGACGGCCGATGATAGCTTCTGCGGTGGAAACGAAGCTGTGCACGCCTGGAATCTCGAATCGCTCGCCGAGTTCCAAACAAATACCATAGATGATTATTGCCAATAGACCAACACTGATGCGCTTTAGCATGATCACTTTGCTCCTTTAGGCGTGAAAAGAGCGGGAATATCATTGATCTCGGGGACTTGGTCTGGCGTCAATTGCTTAGCGCCAGCGGGAATCTCGAGTTTGAAAGCATCGGAAGCGACTTCAGCGCCCGTTTTCCATGCCCAAATATCGAGGGTGTATTGCGGCCACCCTGTAACCTTCTTGCTCGTGATGACATAGCGGCACGGATAGGGGCGGGCTCCCTGCGCGATCCAGATCTGCCAATCGACCTCCTTCGTCCTAAAGGCAAGGTGGTCGCATTCGATGCCATGGATCACCCCGCTTCCCAGGTCCTTCACGTCGTTGACCTCCGGCATCAGCTCTTTATATGGATCCGACATCAGCAGATCGGCGGCTGGAACCGGCCTGTGGTACTTGTCCCGCAATACGTCGACTAGTTGATCGATCGTGCCGGGCGCCTCGACTTGCGTATACAAATTGGTGTTCTTGCCCAACAGCGTCAGCGTTTTCCCGTCAAAGGTCATCTCCAGATTGGCAAATCCGCCTGTGCGCGTCAGGTGAAGCTTATCGGGTCGATTGAGCGTTAATGCGCCGGAACTCGCCAATGCTATTTTTTGCTGTTGCGTGCTGACGAGTTCGAGGTCCACATCATAATCGAACGATATTGCCTTTTGCGCGGCGAGATAGTCAGACATGGCCTTAAGCAGCCTCTTGGCGTCCGCTTGATCGGCTTGACCAGCCGATATATTCGTGGCTCCCGCCATCCCTACCACGGCAAGAACAGTTGCCCATTTCTTTACGGTTGTTGTGAACTTCGTGAGGGTATACTGCATGCAAGGAGAATTACACACATCAACCTCTGTTACGTCTCCAATTACGCGACCACGAATACGCACAGCGGCACCTCCCTCGTCCCTTTCCAGTGTAAACGCCATCGAACTTATGCTCAGCACCCAGAGCCGGCGGGGGTGGCAGCCGATACCGGCTGTTGCAGCGTCGCGCCTGCCGTCAATATGTGCTTGGCGGCTCCGATCCGGATCTCCATCGCCTCCCCCTC
>VAZT01000749.1:1761-3730 GCA_005884825.1 Alphaproteobacteria bacterium | reverse complement strand
TCCTCCGGTTGCAAATAGACCCGAACAATATTGGTCTGGGCTCCGCCTTGGCACCGCTCTACCTGATGACCGGTCGCCCAGACGACGCTAAGAAGGTCTACCACCGCGTTCTTGCGCAGAGACCCGACGATGTCGCCGCCCTCAGCGGCCTCGCGCACACTACCGTCGGGGAGAGGCGATGGCCGGAGGCGATAGACTATCTCAAACGCGCGCGTAGCGCCGCTCCGAACGACCCGGCGCCCGGGCTCAGGCTCGTGAATCTATACCTCTTGCAGCACGACCGGCAGAATGCTGCAGCGACTGCGGCTGAACTGGCTGACAAATTCCCAACAAACGTCGAAATCATCGAGGCGCACACCCGCGTCCAGGTCGCGGCCGGCGACACGGACGGGGCAATTGCCGCCTACAAACACGGGCATGAGCTCGCGCCCGATTCTCTCGCGATCCTGTCCGGCTATGTCGGATTGCTCAAATCGGCAAAGAAATTGCCCGACGCGCAGAAGGTGTTGCACGCCGCTATCGACCGCGATCCTCGGAACACATCCCTGGAACGCGATCTGATCCACGTCGAAGCGGAAATCGACGGTCTCGCGGCAGGCCTCGCAGCGGCGCGTGATTTCGCCAAGTCCGATCCGGACAACAGTCTCTACGATGTGGTGTCGGCCGAACTCTACGAGAAAGCCGGGCGCAGCGAAGAAGCGGCTGGTCTGCTCGAAAAGGCGGTCGCGGCGCGGCCCTCCGATACCGATCTGACGGTGGCGCTCGCCCGCCTCTACAAACGGGCGGGCGCGCCGGCGAAGGCGGAGGCAGTCTTGAAAGCGCGGCTGAAAACCGAGCCGACGGACTTTGCCGCCCGCTCGGATCTTGCGTTTTTGTATATCGAGCAAAAAAGGGACGTGCTTGCCATTGCCGAATATTCGCGCCTGATCGACAGTAATCCGACGGACCTGTCCGCGTTGAATAATCTGGCTTGGCTCTATCAGCGCCAGGGGGAGTTCACGAAAGCTCGTGAACTCGCCGAGCGAGCGCTCGCGATTTCCCCGAGCGACGCGCGCGTCACGAATACCCTGGGATGGATCCTATTGAACCAAGGCGAGGCGGCCAGGGCGGTAGCGTATCTCACGGCTGCCGAGCTCTCGGCTCCCAGGAGCCCAAACATCCAATATCACCTCGCGGTCGCGCTCCAACGAGCGGGCCGAGCGACCGATGCTCGGGCGATGCTGGAAACGCTGCTCGGCTCGGGCAGTTCGCTTGCCGAGAAGGCGGAGGCGGAAAAGCTGCTGCGGGAGCTGAAACGTGGCTGATGGTGGCCGAGGGCGCTGCTGCGGCATCAGCGGTAAAGCCGCGCCCGGAGCATGGCGAGGATAAGCCGCAATGCTGGTTGAAGCGCGTATGAAAAAGGGCGCGACCTAAGGCCGCGCCCCTTCACGCTTTGTGAAATATGTGTTGCTGGTCAGGCCGACTGGCGGCGGCGCCGGATCAGGCCGAGCGCGGTGAGCGCGGAACCCAACAGTGCGAGTGATGCCGGCTCGGGGAGAGGCGGTGGCGGTGTTGAGGTGCCCACCAAGCCAGAATTCGTAAATGGGGTGGCTCCGACGTCGCCAGGCGTTGCGCAACCGCTGCTGCTTCCTGTGCCAGCATTACAGTCGCGGGCGATAATGTAGGAGCCCGCGGCGGCCCCGGCTTCGTCTATCGTGATTGGGCTCGCCGATGTAAGGCTCACGGGAAGCTGAAATGCGTAGAGTGTAAAGCTCGTCGGCGCTGCGAAACCGTTCTTTGTATCGCCCGCCGACCAGTTGACAAATGACTCGGAGTCCGAACCCGAACCCGGCTCGGTCAGGCCGAGCTGAGTGTATGCGTCCTGGCCAGCTGACAACGTGCCCGTATTGGAGGTTAAGCCATAAGTGCCCACCGTTGCAGCGGGGCAAGCGTTAGGGTTAGCGCAGCCGGCGAAGCTGATAGAGGGGAC
>VAZT01000749.1:0-1751 GCA_005884825.1 Alphaproteobacteria bacterium | reverse complement strand
AGATTTGGGTCACCGCCGGCGGGGTTGCTACCCGACTGCTGGATGAAGATCTGCGGATCGATTACGGACGCACTCGCAGGAGATGACAAAAGAGCCAGCGCGCCGAGCGCAGCGGCGCCGGAAAGGACAGAGATAGATTTGGGTTTCGGCATGTTCGCGACTTTCCCTGCAACCAACGTTGGTTAGACCAGATAACGCCAATCTCTGAGCAGGAATCGTGCCAATCTTAACCGGGCCTCGACATCTATGATTAATACTAATGGTTGTTTATGTCCGGGCACTAGAACTGTAACAAACTCCGACGGGTCTGCCGCCGCCGTCGCGCTCCAGCGGCAGCGGGTTTCTTAATAAAAACAAGGGACTAGCCGAAATGCGGTATCGACAAGCCTAATGCGAAACTGTCAGCATTTCTGACAAAAGTCCGCCCGGCACGAGGCGCTTGTTAAGGTTCACACGGCTGGCCGCCGCGCGAGCGCGCCCGCAGGTCAGCGGTTGGCGCCGGGGCGCCACAGGACATCGCGGGCCCCGTTGTCGTTGACCCGGCGGCCGAGGACGAAGAGGTGGTCCGAAAGGCGGTTCAGGTATTTGAGCGCCTCGGGGTTGACCGGCTCGCCGGCGGCGAGCGCGCTGACCAAGCGCTCGGCGCGCCGCGTGATTGTCCGCGCGAGATGGAGGTAGGCCGCGGCCGCCGTCCCGCCGGGCAGGATAAACGAGTCGAGCGGCTGCAAACTCGTATTCATCGCGTCGATCTCGCGCTCGAGCCGCTCGACCTGAGGCGCGGTGATGCGCAATGCCCCGGCCGCGCGCCGGCCATCCTGCGGTGTGCAGAGATCCGCGCCGAGGTCGAAGAGATCGTTTTGGATACGGCCGAGCATCTCGTCGGCTGTGGGGTCGGCATGCAGCCTAGCGATCCCGATCGCCGCGTTGGCTTCGTCGACAGTCCCGTAGGCGGCGACGCGCAACCCATGCTTCGGCACGCGCGTGCCGTCGCCGAGCGAAGTCTCTCCGCCATCGCCGCCGCGCGTATAGATCCGGGTCAGCCGCACCATGTTCGATCCCCCGGTCTAGCGCCGCGCCAACAGCATCAGCATTGCCAACAGCACCAGCGCCAGCGCCTGCATGATCACGCGCGACTGCATCAGCCTATTCGAGCGGCGCGGGTCGCCGCCGCGCAACAAGCTCGCGACGCCAAAGCCGAGCACGGTCAACGTGCCGAGCATGGCGAGAACGAGCAGGATCGTCAGAAAAACCGTCATGCGGGGAATATGGCCCGTTAAATTTTTGTCGCAAGCAACTCGCCTAGGTGCTAGTCGAGCTGGTTGCTCGAGGGCTGGAGCCAGGCGCGCCGTCCTGTTTCGTAGCGATCGGGCCTGTTTTTCCTTGCGGCTGCATGACGCCTCCGCTGCGAACACTATTGGTTTGTTCGTCTACTGGCCTCGATTGCACAAAAGCAGCTGTTGACGCGGACAAAATGAAAGCGACGGTCAGAGCAATGAACTTGTCGGACATGGCTGAACCTCGAGGGCGCATGTATGTGAGCGGCCTCCCGACGCACGCCTCGGGTGGTGGGGTTTGGATAGTCCATCGACAAGACGGAATGCGTCAGGCGCTCGCCACTCAAAATTTTATCGGCCTGGCCGGATGCGGCCGGATAATTTGACGTTATTGGGATGGGGAGGTGATGACGCTAAAATCCTCCCCGAACGTCGCGCGATGTGCCGTCGCATAGGCGTCCATAAAAACTTGCGTCG
>VAZT01000748.1 GCA_005884825.1 Alphaproteobacteria bacterium | reverse complement strand
GACCGCGGACGCGGCGCTTTACGGTACCTTCACCGGCAGCCCCAACAGCGCCGGCTGGATCACCGAGATAGCCTACCTTCCGTTCAGCTACGGCGGACCGTCCTTCTGGCCGTGGCTGAACATGCGTATCGGATTGCAATACGTGCTCTACAACAAGTTTAATGGCGCCACCACGAACGTTAATGGCGCCGGCCGCAACGCGCACAACAACAACACAATCTTCGCCTACGCCTGGATCATGTTCTGATTTACCAGGGATCGGGAACGCAGGGGAAATTGTTCGAGCTGCTTCCCTGACCGAGCGATCTGGCGAGCGGTAACGGAACTTCGGCAAGGGCGGGGGTTGCCGTTCGGGCCGCGGCTGACTACACTGAGAGGTCTTGGGGTCGAGGCAGACACCCCATCAGACGGCATACCGTCCAAGCTCTGCGCAACTTCGCGAACGCGAGGAGTGCGCGTGCATGGACGAATCAAAACCTCTCGCTATTTCCTCTCAGGATTTGTATGCCGCGATTGGCACGGCCGCCACGCCCGTTGTCATCGACGTCCGTCGCAGCGCGGCATTTGCTGCCGACAACAGGATGATCGTCGGCGCGATCCGACGAAATCCTGACGATGTTCAAAACTGGCGCCAGGAGCTGCCGTCGGGAGGCGCGGTTGTCGTCTACTGCGTCCATTGCCACGAGGCGAGTCGGGAAGCTGCATCGGCTCTGCGGGGTGCTGGCGTGAACGCAAGCTATCTCGCACACGGGATTGCGGGATGGGCCGAGCAACGGTTGCCGATGCGCGGCAAGAGCGACACCGAGCCGCGCTCCTGGGTAACCCACGAGCGCCCGAAGATCGATCGCATCGCCTGCCCGTGGTTGATTCGGCGCTTCATCGATCCCGAAGCCGGATTCCTATTCGTCCCGACCGAACGCGTCTTTGCCGTCGCGGCGGAGACGGGCGCCACGGCCTATGACGTCCCCGGTGCCGAGCCGTTCTCGCATGACGGCGAGCTGTGCAGCTTCGATGCTTTTCTCAAGGTCTACGGCATCGAGGATGGGGCTCTCGACACGCTCGCATTGATCGTGCGCGGCGCCGATACGGCGCGCCTGGAGCTCACGCCGCAATCCCCGGGCCTGCTCGCCGTTTCGCTCGGTCTCTCCGCCAATTTCCCGGACGACCACACGATGCTCGAGCACGGGATGGTGATGTACGACGCCCTCTACGCCTGGTGCCGCTCCCTGCAGGGGGAAACGCACAATTGGACGCCGCGGGCGAGCGCCTAAGGAGAGGTGGCGGCACTCAGTTTTGGCGGTCCGGCTGGCCAGATCGCTGTGATGCACCGCATCATCGTCGACGAGAAGAAATGGGTCGGCGAATCGCGGTTCCTGCATGCGTTGAGCTATTGCATGCTGTTGCCCGGCCCGGAAGCGCACCAACTGGCCATCTATATCGGCTGGCTGATGCACCGCTGGCCGGGCGCCATTGTCGCGGGCGGGCTCTTCGTGGCGCCAGGCATCATCTCGATCATGGCGTTGAGCTACATCTATGCCGCCTTCGGCGCTGTGCCGGCTGTCGCCGCGTTATTCTTTGGCCTGAAGGCAGCGGTGCTCGCAATCGTACTGCAGGCGGTGCACCGCGTGGGCAGCCGCGCTCTCAAAAGCCGGGCGATGATGGTACTGGCGAGCGTCGCCTTCATTTGTATTTTCTTTCTCGGCGTGCCGTTTCCTCTGATCGTATTGGCGGCCGGCATTATCGGTTTTGTCGGCGCGCGCAGCGGATCGAGCGCATTCCAGGTCGGCGAGCATAGCCCTGGAGGGAAGGCGGAGGGCACTGCCGAGAGCTTGCTCGGCGAGGAATTACCCGAGCACGCGCGGCCTACAGTGGCGCGCGCCTTGCGCGTGTCGGCGATCTGGCTTTCGTTGTGGCTGGTGCCGGTGATCGCGATCATCTCTGCGCTGGGCACGGATCACACCTTCAGCGAGATCGGCGCGTTCTTCTCGAAAATGGCCGTGGTCACCTTCGGCGGCGCCTATGCGGTGCTTGCCTACATGGCGCAGCAGGCGGTCGAGACTTACGGGTGGCTGCGGCCCGGCGAAATGCTCGACGGGCTCGGGATGGCCGAAACGACCCCGGGGCCGCTGATCATGGTCGTGCAGTTTGTCGGCTTTCTCGCGGCGTTCCGGCATCCGGGGACACTGCCCCCGATGCTCGCCGGCACGCTTGGCGGGCTGTTCGCAACCTGGTGCACTTTCGTGCCGTGCTTTTTGTGGATCGGCCTCGGCGCGCCGTTTATCGAGCGGCTGCGGGACAACAAGCCGCTGAACGGCGCACTTGCCGGGATTACCGCTGCCGTAGTCGGCGTGATCCTCAACCTCGCGATCTGGTTCGCGCTGCACACCTGGTTTCACGAGGTCCGTCAGCTGCGCGGTTTCGGGCTGTCTTTCGATATGCCGGTGCTCTCGAGCGTGGATCCATGGGCGCTGCTGCTTTCGGCTGCCGCCGTGGTCGCGATCTTCCGGTTCAAGGCGGGCATGATCCAGACGCTTCTGGCCTGCTCGCTGGCCGGCATTCTCCTTTATCTCGCGGGAGCGATCCGATGAGCCGCCGCGGCTGCCATGGGCTTCACCTTTTTATCGCGCTGCTGACGTTTGCCGGCGCTGCACGGGGCCAGGAGAGTGCGCCAATGATTGTGGATTTGTCAAAGCTGCCACCAAATCTCGAGTCCGATTTCACGACCTGGCGCACGGGTGAGGGCGAGGCCGCTCAGTGGGCCCTCATCGCCGATCCCACGGCGACTGACGGCCGCGCGATCGCGCAAGTGAGCAAGGACCGCACCGATTACCGGTTCCCGCTCGCAGTCTACAAGTCCTACTTCGGTAAGGATGTCGAGGTCTCGGTCCGTTTCAAAACCGTAGCGGGGACGGTCGATCAGGCCGGCGGCATCGCGGTGCGTCTGTCGACGCCGGATGATTACTACGTCGCCCGGGCGAATGCGCTTGAAGACAATGTGCGCTTCTATCGGGTGGTCAACGGCAAGCGCGAACAGCTCGCCAGTGCCAACGCCAAGGTCGAGCCGAACCAGTGGCACACGCTGGCGCTGACGGCCGAGGGAGACCGCTTCACCGTCTCGTTTGACGGCAAAGCACTGCTCTTGTTAAGGGTTTTCGGACGCCTGCCAGTCACTGGCGTGAGGGGATGCACGGAGGCAGGCGTCC